>JAYVUF010000107.1:0-4815 GCA_043788135.1 Actinomycetes bacterium | reverse complement strand
GCTCCACTTCGTAGCATTGATGGGCCACTGCTTGGCCACGCGATAGCAGTAAAAGACATTATTGATATCCTTGGTGTGCCTCGCGGTAACGGAAACCCTGCTGATATGGCAGGTTTCGCGGCTGTGAGTGACTCTCCAATCGTGCGGGATTTGCGTAAACTAGGGGTAGATATCTTTGCGACAACCACCCTCCTTGAATATGCCGCAGGAGCACTCCACCCCGACATTCCCGAAGCGATGAGTTCGGCCAATGCTAATTTTACTGCTGGCGGATCGAGTGGAGGTTCAGCTGCAATGGTTGGAGCTGGAATTTGCAAAGTTGCGGTAGGTACCGATACCGGTGGTTCCATTCGCATTCCTGCCCATTATTGCGGAGTCGCAGGTTTTAAACCGACTTACAATACCTTTGATCTAACTGGCGTAACTCCATTGGCACCGACCTTGGATCACTTAGGGCTGATTGGAGATACACCAGCTTCTATCCTCAAAGTTTTTACCGCACTGACGCATAGTGATGCCCTCGAGGCACCCAGAGCAATTACCTTTGGAGTAATTGCCAGTCGAAATAATTCCAAGGCTCTACATCCAGAAATTAAAGTCGCGATTGATCGCGCTATTACCGCCCTCGTTGCCGCTGGTCATAGCATTGTGGAGGTAGATGGTTCTATCTTGGATATTCTAGATAGAACCTTTGCTCCGATAGTTATGTACGAACTCTTCCAGGTGCATGGAGAGCGGGCTCGCACAGACCCAGATCATTACGGCCCACCGACACTCCGTTTGATTCAATCTTGTGCGAATGTAACAGAAATCGAATATCAAGAAGCAATGAAATTGCGGAGTGATAATTTAGAGGGGGCATCTGAGATCTATCAGGGAATCGATGTTTTGCTCTCTCCCTGTACCCCATTCAATGCGCCTGAAACTACTCCTCCTATTGATACCGCAGAAGGTGAAGCCGAAGCGCTATTTACAGCGACTTTCAATGTCACCGGTGATCCCGCAATCAGCCTTCCTATTGGTTATGGAAAAAATAATTTGCCATTTGCGTTGCAACTCAGTTCAGCCCGCGGCGATGATCTCTCACTTCTTGCTATCGCCGATGCTAGTTTTTCAACCGTATTTAAATACCTATAAAAATGTTTACACCTTAAGCAGTACCTCCACCATCGATGATCAAGGCATGTCCCTGAAGATAAGAAGCATTATCTGAAATCAAAAATTCAACAGCTCCAGCAATGTCCTCAGGAGTTCCGATTCTTTGGGATGGCACGGTCTTTTCCCACTCCTTCAACCGAACTGTATCCAAGCGAATCCAATCTGCCATCGGTGTATCAATCAGCCCAGGACAGATAACATTTGCTCGCAAACCCATAGGACCGTGATCCCGTGCAATTGATTTGGTCAGCATGATGACAGCTGCTTTAGACGCTGAATAGACTGCGCGGTTTCTGCTTCCTCCCAAGCCAGCTGTTGATGAGATATTTATCAAGTGCGAAACCTTATTTTTTTCGAGTTCAGGGATGAAATGTTTAGAGATTAGGAAAGTTCCTTTGACATTTACATCCATAACTAGGTCGTAGTCTGCCTCGCTTAGCGAGGTCACATCATGTTCGAAGAAGACCCCAGCTGCGTTTACCACGACTTCTAGATCAGCGCTGAGGGTTGAGACATAATGAGCGAGCTTCAATATAGACTCTTCAGTTTTAATGTCACATGAATAGGTTACAGAATTTGGAATGGAGCTTTTTGCGAATTGAAGTTGCTCCTCTCGGTTATCCACGAGGATGAGCGAATAACCCAACTTCTGCAATTTGGCTGAGATGGCGTATCCAATTCCTCCACCAGCCCCAGTAACTAACGCATATTTATTTGAATTCATATTCCAAAAGTAGCAGAATTTTCTCTCCCCGAGATAACCCTAACCTTATTGGCGCCCCTGGAGTCGGCGATAACCACAATGAAAAACTTTAAAACAATCTGAGCGATCGGATATCGAAGCGAGCTGTTGTTGCCATATGAGGAACGGTTAGCGCCCAAATCACGACAAGAAGCGACCAGAGTAGAGATGAGGAGAAACCATTTTTGCTAAAGATCGCCACTGCTACTGCCACAATCACGGTTCCAATAAGCGCGGGAACTCCAGCTTTGAATGCTGACCATAGTGGGGTAATACTTGGTTTCAATAGAAGAGTGAGCCGAGCGGTATGGCGCGCAGCGTGCCAACACCCGAAGTAAACCGCAAATGCAACTAGTGGAGGGGCCGTGATCGCAAGTAGCGCTAAGGCTACCAAGTCAATGAGGTCACGCCATCGGCGCTGTACTCCTAGAAGTATTGATGCAATGAGCGCAAGGCCCCACACGATAATCTCCAAACCGTGAGTGAAGCCGTGTGCCCAGTTGATGAGGTGATGATTGACATGTTCAAGGGCGGATGTACTTTTGGCACTTACCAAAGGCAGGACGACGGGCAAACTGCCAGCGGCAAGTGCATAAGCAATCTCTGTGGTTCGACCCATTTTCCTTTCACCTGACTCAGCGAGAAATGCTGCATCGCCAAAGCCAAAGTGGAGTGCACTCATTAAGACCACTAACTGAAAGCCCAGAATGTTCCACTTAAGGATTGCAAAGGCGGCGACGATAGCCGCTATAACGTATATCGAAATGAATCGATAGAAGTGCCACTTGGATTGGCGCGGAATAGTTATGAGATGGTCAACCGCCCCGTGCGGGATTCCGATTCCAAGTGCGATCAAGGCCATAGCGATCTGCCACCCCATATGGTTTGAGCCAAGGAAAGCTCTGAAAATCAGCGAGAGTGCGATAGCTGAGATGACGGTAAGGGTTGAGAGACGGCGCACTAAGCCATAGGTCGCATTCATGATGTGATTGTAGGAGTATTAATCCCGTGAAGCAGTGGAGTTATATGGCGATGCTAGTTTTCACAGTTCTTGGTTCCTTTTGGCTGGAAATTGTCCTGAAGGTCCGAGTCTTATCCCGCATAAAGCGGGTGGCTCGTAGTATTTCACCGGTCGCTTTCTTCTTTCTCCTTTGGGATGCGTACGCAATTAGGCGTCATCATTGGTTTTTTGACCCTAAACAGATTTTAGGAATTTATGGTCCAGGTCATATCCCCCTTGAGGAGTTCTTGTTCTTCATAGTTGTGCCCATAGCCGCAATCATGACAATCGAAGGAGTGCGTAGAGTTAAAAAGCACTGGCCCGTAGGTGATGAAAAAGCTGAGGGTGAGTTTCAATGATTTACTCCGATATGGCGCTTTTCAGTGTGCTTTTTGCGCTAGTTTTTGATCTCTACATTGTGCGTACTCAGTTGCTGACTAAAGCAATTTTCTGGACTAGTTATGCAATTATTTTTCCTTTTCAATTAATCACTAATTATTGGCTCACGCATCGCAATATCGTTATGTACAACCCGGCAGCTATTATTGGTCCTAGATTAGCCGGCGCACCAATAGAAGATTTGTTATTTGGGTTTTCACTTATCTTAAGCGTGCTTTCCATGTGGGTGTGGACAGGGCGCCGTGAAAATGGGCAGACTAAGGACTCTAAATAGCCGCGAACTATTTATTTACTCCAGCCCAAATCACTCCCGCCAATACGATCAAAGATACAAAGAGGATTCCCGCTTTCGAGAGCAAGATTGGCTTTGCCTTTGGAATAAAAGTCGATCCGAGGATCAATAAACCGGGAATCGTAATTAGCGCCGAATGCTCAAAATTGTGGGGATGTCCAGTGTGATACCGAAAGTTGAGCAATCCTAAAGCGACTAATAAGTATCCACTATATCTATAGTTGGTCACGGGGATACATTATAGGAAAAAAATAGGCGTCCTATAAGGGACGCCTATTTTAAAGTAGGAAGTGTTTAGTGAACTTCTTCTTTCATGCCTTCTGCTACTGACTTCATCTTTGCAATCTTGTAGATTGTCAGACCGAAAACGCACTTTGCAAGTACATCTGCGATGGTGTAACCGAGCTGGCGACCAACGAAGAGACCAGCAGCTTGTGAAGCTGACGGGTGCTTAATCAAAATTGGGAGTAGGTAAGAGATTGGGTATACACCCCATGTTGCGATCAAGAGAAGACGCAAACGTGAAACTGTCGCGGCGACTCCCTCTGGCTGATGATCCAATGACTTTGTAAGTTCCACGAAGAGTACGTAGAGGATATAAAGGAATGGGATCGTGGAGAGAATACCGAAGATGACCCGGGTTCCATTGTTTGATGAAATTTCACCTGGGTAACCGAGAATGATCATGGCTGCAGATGCAGGTACCAGACGACCGATGAGTGAGGATGATGCAGCCTTGGCAAGACCAAGTACGGCGACAACCTCCGCAAGGAGTAGTGGAACCGTCAAAATCCAGTCAACGTAACGATATGCCTCGTTGAATGAACCTTGTGATGTTCCAACCTTCACTCCGTTGGCCATTGAGGCTTCATTGAATGAGTTGAAAATACGGAAGTAGTGGTAGCCAGCAATGAATGTAACCATCGATGACATAACTAGCGCACTGCGGTACTTAGGTAGCACGCGAGATTGTGAAACCAGTGTAAAAATAGTGCACGCAAGCATGGCAACTAGACCAAATGAGAACACGTTAAAAAGTGAACTCCATTGTCCATTTGATAGTTGTAGCAAGTTAGACCTCCATGGGCTAATTTGGTGCCGGTCTTAAAGGGGCCCGGTCGAACCCTTACTGCGTACTTCACTTCAGCCTTGGGGTGGCCGTTTAGCAGTACGCAAGGCTAAGAATGCTCCTACTTGTTCAAGGCCACCACTTGAAATCACCAG
>JAYVUF010000106.1:0-5896 GCA_043788135.1 Actinomycetes bacterium | reverse complement strand
GATTCACGTCAGCAAAAGCCCCTGGTCAATATTGAACCGGCACAGGTGCTCAAAATTCATCCGGCGCCAACACTAAATCCCTTCTCTCAGCGATTGAATAATGACCAAACGACGCCCAGCGTAGTGATAGCGTATTGGCTAACGCGTTAGCGATGCCCCCCGCACCGTTCAGGCCCAAGGCTTAGGCTACACCAGGAAGAAAAAGAAGAGTTGGGTGTTACCCCGTATCGGGCTTTGCCTTCAAAGCGTATCGCGATTGCTTCAAGTTCGCCATGTTCTAGCCCTAAATATTCATAATGACTGGCATTCTTTGCTTTCGTCCTATGCGCTAGGCGGGCTGAGGGAAATTTCAGCTAGCCCAATAGCATGGAAGTGGAACTGAATGACTTTTAAGTGTCCTCCTTGGTGACAGCGCGAACCAAACATCCAGTATGATTTATGCATCAGTCACGTGCGCATACGCATATACTTATTGCATATCAATTGCGCTGGCTTTTATGCCTATCGTTCATATCCCAGTTAATGCATCACTGGCCGCTGCTCCACTCGTCTATCCGGGGGCGCCAAGTTACAGTAACTCTACCAATCTGAGACTACCCCATCTTGTTTTTTGCGGCATGCTGGACATTAAGAATTGTTCGCCGCTCGCGCCCCCCGTCAATGTGGCGTGGCTCTTTTCCATGTTCAATGCCGCTCTGGACGATCAAGTGCCACACATTCAAGTGAGCGCGTATAAGAACCTTTCCATTAGCTGGAAGCGTGCGTTGTCGGAATCTGTCGCGAATTCAACTAGTCTTGCAGTAGCCCTCTTTGTCGAGAAATTTGATTGGGCAGTGCCGGTGACACTTTGCAAGAACATCGCGATGCTTCCGTTATGGTGGCCATGGTTCCCAGCGCTCGTTCAGGTTAACGCAATTCAGCCAAATGTGAACATGCCGGATTTCCTGATTGCGAAAACCATCAACGGTTTTATTTTCTTCTCAACCTTGGAAGTAAAGGGCCGGGATAAGCCGGTTGATACCGCCCATCTCGCGGAATTTGGGGGCGCTAAGGGCTTTAAGGCTCAGTCGATTAATGCACAACTTTCCAATATTTTTGGGAATTTGGGCCCCGCGCTCGTGCAGAAAATCCTGAGCGTTGTCTCAATTCGTCCCGGCCTACTTAATCCAATAGCCCGCACGTTAAAGTGCCGCTGGTTCAATCATGCAAGTGAAGCGACTCCCGCGCCGCCTGGGTCGCTAACGCAAGCAGCGCTTATGCAATTGGACCTTGCACTTAATTGCATCTTTGGATTTCCCACCGTGAAGCGCGACAGTGATGATAAACCGCTGCTGCCACCGGCGTTTTCACGCGAAGAACTGCCCCGAGTCGCGTTAGAGGTTTTTGAAGACGGATACGTCGTACCGAGCTCACCTGAGGATCCAGCGCCGTGGCGCCCATTCATTTCGCGGAAAACAGTTGGCCTTTGTTGGAGGCTCCACGAACTCTGGCCGCGGAGTCCACCGTTTTTGAGGAGAACCTTGCAGGATATTGCCGAGGGCCCCGGCGATCAAGAGTTTCTGCGCTATGCGGATAACTTGGTAGCCTCATGTATGGATGATCCAGTGCTACAAAGTGAGAGAAATGAGCCGATGCTTCGGATCGGTATCGGCTTGAAATTTGTCGGCTAAATTTGAGTAGAGAAGTGCTCCCCACCTGTCCCCGCGCAGAGGCGCCGGGTTTGCGTACACTCATGGCGGAATGCTCGGCTGATTCCCCGACGGTGTCGCAGACGCCCGCTAGGTGGCTTCCGCACGTTTGGCAAACTCGCTTTATGAGATTGCTGGCTCTTGGGGACTTGCTCGACAAGTCTCCGGCGACCGGCGTCCCCCATTCCGCGAACTCACAAATCGTGAGATCGCGTTGCCCACATTGCAGCACGCTCATTTTCGCATATCTGCAAATCCAAGCGTTTGAAATGGCAATTCTGTTACGTTCGCTTACCAAGCTTATGACCACATTTTCGATACTACAACTGAATTGAACGGCGCGTTGCATGTGTTGAGTAAAGACCATGCGTTTTTCGGTGATGATAAACGCTTCGTTTCTGCAGTTGTCGAGCGATGGCCTGATGGAGCCAAGTTAATGCCCGCAGATTGACGGCACGCAGAAATGGAAGTTGATCAAGTTGATCAATCCGCCATTTCCACACAAGGAGCGGCTTCTCCTCGAGCGAAATGAGATGCGTAATACAAAATTCCTGCAAAGCCCTGAAAAAATCCTACGCATTGAATGGGGCGATCAACAACATCAAATGAAGTAAACGTCGGCGCCCGCATATTTGCTAACCAGACTTTACCAATAGCTTGCAACCGCTCTACTTTGTCATCGCACTTAGAACTTTCTAGGGAGAGTAGTACTTGACCGAACGTCCCACAACATAACTGCTGAACTCTACCAGTGCCACTTTCAGACTTTGAAGTCAACCACCTGTCATTCGAGAGCCGAGAATCGTTTATGCGCGACCAACCGCGAATAACGCCGGTTGCTCCTCCACACCAAGTTCCGGCGTTCGGCCAGTCATCAGAATTGGTCCCGCCACTAGAGATTGAGGCGTGTCTATATACTCTTTCATACAAACGATGCACTCCATCGGATCGCCAATTTTGTCGAGCGACGCCGAGAGCATACAAGAGACCGGATAGTCCATGTGCAATACCTTTGAGAGGGGAAGGTGAAAGCAGTGCAGTATCAAAAATCTTCTCCTCAACCAAACGCTCGACTAATGCAAAAAGTTTTTCCGCTGGTGCATCGTAAATTGCTACTCCGCATCTTTTTGATACGGCGATGTAGCAGCAAAGCATACCTGCGACTCCGTTAATGAAGTCCCATTCATGACATTTGTCGGAGACTGCTCCGTCAAGTATCGCCACATCCAATGCTCGCTTTAGTGCACGTGAAGGCGAAATTTCTGTTCCGATGATTGCCATCGCATACATCACACCAAATATCCCATCCGCCATAGACCAACCTATTTCAGATCCTCTGTCCGCCAAGTGATTTCTTGAAGCCGAACGGTTAATATCCGAAAAGCAATCTCTCCAATCAAAGTTACTACATTTCTTCTCACCCAACCGTGCGACTGACCATAATGCAAGGCCTATCCCAGCACTCCCCCTGTAAAGGCCTTTGCCGGTGAGTAGAATCGATATCTCGTCGTTCCATCCAGTCGGCGCAAAATCTACGAATTCAATTTGTCCATGCTGTAGGGAAAGACCTTTGTTGGAGATCATCTCTGCAACTTTTGATGCATCTTCGATACTTGAAACGCCGACATCGAACGATTGTTGATCAACATTTTTAACAGTGGCGAGTGAGGCTGTATTCCCTGAGAAAAAATTGGAATAGTTGCGTATAACCTTATCGACCATGCAGATAAGTTCATCCCATCCTTTTGCATCGCTCATGCTCATAATATGAGCGCCCACATAATCCTGATCGGTGCGCCAATATGTCACGCTCTCACCACCGAACAAAATTAAATTGTTCTCATTGTCCAACTCAAAGAATGGAATCGCTCCAACTCGCAAAGCCTCAAGCTCATAGGCGCAAAGTCTTTTGTGAACATCTAGCCTCAAAGCATCATTTTCAGACCCTTCAAAAAGTGAGGCCCACAGCCGCGAATTGAAATCGACGCCAAGAATGACTTCGTCCTTAATGGCGGACTGCAGAATTGCGTAATAATTTTTGGTAGGCCGATAGACAAAGCGAACTCTGGATTTGGCCGCATCTTCTAGGGTCTTTTTATTTTTCGAAAAAGTGGCTATGAAGTCAGTGCGGAAACCCGTAACACCTTTAGCTATTCCGTGCCGGAGAAAATCGAACCATGACGGATTGAGATCCCACAACTGCTCTGTATCGAAAAAACTACTACCATGGCGCGTCTCCCATATCTTGCTGTCCGGTAAACTAGGCTTGATCATAAGTTTGATCAATGGAGACTCATCAGCAATTTCTCGTCCTCGAAATCTTGGGGACGGTATTAGCCCTGTTTTAAAGGCGAGCCACGTTATCGGATGCATACCTCCTAGAGAGGCATTGTCTTTCGGCAGTCTTGCCGCCCACGCTGTTTCGGAATCAATGATTTCCGTTGACCCGTCCGTTGCCCGAAACAAAATATTTTCATAATGAAGATCTTCATAGGCAAAAAGAATCGCAATGCCTAAAGCATATCCGTATGCTTCTGGTAGAACTCCGAGATCACGACCGTCGGGCGCCAACGATTTCACTAACTGCTCAGTAGGCTCCCACCATGAGTAGGTCTGTGAACAAACCAATGGGATTGGAAAGACATTAGAAAGTGACTCTACGCTTCTCTTAAGACCGCGACATACTGTTGCCAGTGAAGCTTCCGCATTTCCGGATCGTGGTTTAAATATAAATAATCGTCCAGTCGAGAAACGAACCCGCCGAACACATGACCCGTTGTCATGAACATCGCCCAAAGACTCAATGCTGACTACCGCATCCCCAGATTCCGAAAATACCAAACCTAGGGTATCTTCATTTTGTATTAGAGATGCTGCTAATTCACTATATCCGTGAAAGAGGTGTTCAATAATTGGAACGAGTCGAGCTTTAATGGCCAATTCCGGGTCAGTAGCCACTGAAAGTGTTGAGGGGAGTATGGATACGTCAACACTAAGGCTAGTGATGTGCCTAAGCCTTTCCATCGGGTTTGCAATTTCCGAAAGTGCCATGCTCGTTAATTGTGTGAGCAGCGGAGCGAATATACGTCTGCAGGTTACTCCAGCATCCAAACACGCCGCCTCGTTGAATCCGACTGGCCACCTCACCTTTTCTGTATTCCGACTCTTTTCCCAGCAATCGCCAATAGTGCCAAGCCAGGAAAACGATTTCACCATATTGTTCAGAAGATATGTTCCGTTTTACCGCACTCTCTCTATAGCCACAATCATAAATTGTGCGGAGTTTGAATAATGATTTTTCTATTAATCGTTGCGGGATTGCTCTGGAGTAGAAAGGTGCTCTATCAGCACGCAATGCCGAGTTGCGACCGTACCCAAGGTCTAGCACGCACTCCCGGGGCAAGTCTGCGTCGTGGGACAATTTGGCGTGTTCCAACATGTACCGCCAGTGACAGCAGTGGTACAGGCTATCGTTATGTGGCCATCATTAATGGCTGAAAGGTTGACATCCTGCGAAGTGACAACGGCAGGCATTAAAAGATGCAGCTCCTTGATAGACGCAGGTGCGTGAATAAAGATGGTGACATCTTCAGAAACTTCAATTGCAAAGTGCTTTTCCAATGCGGCTTTCGCGTTCGACTTCAATTCGGCGCGAAACGTTTCGTCAGTTGCCCACTTCTGACAGATTGATTTCCATTGCTGATCATCGTTCATTGCATCGCTCCCCGGTAATTGCCTTGGGCAGAGGATTCCATAGCATTCATACATAGTCAATCTTCTTCAGCCTTGTCCAATGGCGAGTCCACGCGGGTTCGAGTCAACTTGATCGCCAGAAAAGAGGCCAGTGTGAACCTTGTTTATTTGGCTGCAATAGAAGGTGAATGGCAGGGAATCTCAATTTCCACGGCAGATACAGATTCCGTTAGCTTGACTGCTTCAACAATTTCATCACGCTTGTCTGGTGTCCTGCGCACGACTAAGCGTTGGGACAATTTTGGGACAGTGCCGAGCGCCACACACAAAAAACAGAAACGTGGTGCATAGTTACCATTTCATAGGTAAAATGTTACTTAGTTGATCACGTTCCAGACAGGAATTAATGCGTAGCTCCGGCCTTCTAAGCCGGGGGTAACAGGTTCGAGTCCTGTCGGGCGTACCAACGAGCCGCAGGGCAGCATTACGAAGGTCAATGGTGGGTGTAGCTCAGC
>JAYVUF010000105.1:0-4510 GCA_043788135.1 Actinomycetes bacterium | reverse complement strand
GCCTTAATGTCAATTGCGCCGGTTAGATCAAACTCAACAATAGTTGAACCAATTTCAATTTTGGCACTATAAGCACCATCGCCGCGATCGGTTCGAACTATAAATCGAATTGCATCTTCGTAATCTGCTAGTTCGCCGAGACCTGAGAATTTAGCAATAATTTTTGTGGATGGTTTAATACTTTGATCGTTTCGGAAGCGACGAATTTCGGTGATAATCTCTTGAATCTGCAAAATCGCTTTAGATGCCGCACTATTAGATTGGCCGGGGTGAGCTTTTGGCCAAGTGGAGATTACCAACGACTCTGCACCGGTTAAATTACACCAAATCGCTTCGGTGATAAATGGCATTACTGGATGTAGCAGGCGCATCAGTTGATCAAGAACATGACCGAGAACACGCGCAGTATCTGCGCTCTCACTCGAAGCAAATGTTGATTTTGTGAGCTCTAAATACCAATCGCAAAAATCATCCCAAGCGAAGTGGTAGAGCAGTTCTAGTGCCTTAGCGAATTCAAATGACTCAAGATAGGAGTCCACCTCCACGATAGTTTCGTTAAGGCGAGTGAGAATCCATTGATCGATGAGATTGAGAGAATCGAATGCCGGTAGTTCTCCATCTGTATGGGCACCATTCATAGTGGCAAAGCGAGTTGCGTTCCAGAGTTTGGTGACGAAGTTTCGGGAGCCCGCGATCCACTCCTCTGCGAGTGCTTGATCCGCACCCGGGTTGGCCATACGCGCCACAGTGAAGCGCAGCGCATCAGATCCGTATTTATCCATAAATTCGATTGGATCTATCCCGTTACCGCGACTCTTGGACATCTTTTTACCGTTTTTATCGCGAACTAAACCGTGGAGCACGATTGTTTCAAATGGCTGAACGCCATCCATGGCATAAAGGCCCAGCATCATCATGCGCGCAACCCAGAAGAATAAGATGTCATAACCGGTTACAAGGACCGAGGTTGGATAAAACTTCTCAAGATCCGCACTCTGCTCCGGCCATCCCAGCGTTGAGAATGGCCATAGCCCAGAGGAGAACCAAGTATCTAAAACATCAGGGTCCTGAGTGAAACCAGCAGGTGGTTCCTCCCCCGGACCACACACAACTACCTCATCATTTGGACCATAATAAACAGGAATACGATGACCCCACCAGAGTTGTCGTGAGATACACCAATCGTGCATGCCATCTACCCACTCAAAGTAACGAGGGGAAAGTTCTTCTGGCACGATCTTCACTCGACCATCTCGAACCGCATCACCTGCAGCTTTTGCTAGCGGTCCAACATTTACGAACCATTGCTTGGAAAGCAACGGTTCCACGATTGTGTTGCAACGTTCGCAGTGGCCAACTGAGTGAAGATAGGGACGCTTCTCGGCTACAACTCGACCTTGACGACGCAGTTCCTCAACTACAGCAACTCGCGCAACGAAACGATCCATTCCATCAAACTCAGTATTGGAGCCTTCCATGACCGCATGGGTATTCATAATGATTGGCATTTCGATTCCATGTCTAGAAGCCATTTCAAAATCGTTCGGGTCATGAGCGCCAGTAACTTTTACCGCTCCAGTCCCAAATTCTGGATCTACAAGTTCATCAGCAATTATTGGAATCCAGCGATTTGCAAGCGGAAGTAAAACTTTCTTCCCGACTAAATGTGCGTAGCGGGGATCGTCAGGGTGAACCGCTACCGCTCCATCTCCCAACATTGTTTCGGGACGAGTAGTTGCAACAGTGATTTGTACGTTGTCATCTCCATACCGGACTGAGACAAATTCGCCTTCAATATCAAAATGATCAACTTCGATATCGGAGAGCGCGGTCATACATCGAGGACACCAATTGATAATTCTTTCGGCGCGATAGATTAAACCGTCGTCGTATAAGCTTTTGAAAATTCTTTGCACTGCCGTAGATAATCCTGCATCCATGGTAAAACGTTCTCGTGACCAGTCAACGCTCGCTCCAAGACGCTTCAACTGATCAAGGATCAACCCACCAGATTCGCTCTTCCATTCCCAAACTTTCTCGACAAACTTTTCACGGCCTAGATCGTGGCGAGAAATTCCCTGCGAGGCCAACTGCTTTTCAACGACATTTTGTGTGGCGATACCAGCGTGATCCATACCTGGGAGCCACAACGCTTCAAAACCCTTCATCCGTTTCATGCGAATCAATATGTCTTGCAGTGTGAGATCCAGGGCATGTCCGATATGCAGAGAACCAGTGACATTCGGTGGAGGAATTACGATGGTAAAAGGTGGTTTATTTGAAAGAGGGTCGGCCTTGAAATACCCAGCTTCGAGCCACTTCTTATAGAGCCCAGGCTCTATGTCAGCAGGAGAGAAACTTGAAGCAAGTTCCGGACGCTCGTTCATAAGGGGAGAGTCTAGATTAAGTTACGCGCTCTTCTCTTCAGAGCGTTTTTCGGACTTGATTGATCGCTTTGGGCCAGTTCCACGATTGATGTAAGTAGGCATAGATTCCTTTAGAACGACTTGTGGGGTTATTACAACGCGTTCCACTTCTTTGCGTGATGGGACCTCATACATAACACCCAACAAGGTCTCTTCCATAATTGCGCGCAGCCCACGGGCGCCCGTTCCGCGCTTGATTGCGAGATCTGCGACAACTTCAAGAGCCTCTGGCGTGAACTCCAATTCGACGCCATCGATATCAAAGAGGCGTTCGTATTGCTTGATCAAAGCATTCTTTGGTTCGGTCAAAATCTGCATCAGTGCGGGGCGATCCAGATTCTCGACGCTGGTTAAAATCGGTAGACGACCGATGAACTCGGGAATCATTCCAAACTTGAGAAGATCCTCTGGCATAACTTCACCAAAGATATCGATTTTGTCGATATCAGCTTGTGTTTGCAGAGTTGCATTGAATCCAACCCCTGCCTTGCCTTTGCGACCTTCAATAATTTTTTCAAGACCGGCAAATGCTCCGCCAACGATAAAGAGAATGTTAGTTGTATCAATTTGAAGGAACTCTTGATGTGGATGCTTACGTCCACCTTGAGGTGGAACCGACGCAGTCGTTCCTTCTAGAATCTTAAGAAGTGCCTGTTGAACTCCTTCACCAGATACATCGCGGGTGATTGACGGATTCTCGGATTTGCGCGCGACCTTATCGATTTCATCAATATAAATAATTCCAGTTTCCGCTTTTTTAACATCAAAGTCAGCGGCTTGAATTAGTTTGAGCAAAATATTTTCTACATCCTCACCGACATATCCAGCTTCGGTGAGCGCGGTTGCGTCTGCGATTGCGAAGGGAACATTAAGCATGCGAGCCAAAGTCTGCGCAAGGAGTGTCTTGCCACAACCCGTTGGTCCTAAAATCAAAATATTTGATTTTGCGAGCTCAACTGAATCTTCGCGGTGCCCTAAATCTGATTGCACTCTTTTGTAATGATTGTATACAGCCACGGAGAGAGATTTCTTGGCGCGATCTTGACCTACGACATATTGATCCAGGAATGCATAGATCTCCTGTGGCTTCGGAACTTCAGTGAGACCTAGTTGAGAAGTTTCATTGAGCTCTTCGATGATGATCTCGTTGCAGAGATCTATGCACTCATCGCAGATGTACACCCCGGGCCCAGCAATTAATTTCTTTACCTGCTTCTGAGTCTTGCCGCAGAAGGAGCATTTAAGCAGATCGCTAGTTTCGCCAATTCTCGTGGTCATAGATGAATCGTAAATGGAAAGACAAAAGGCTGGGAGGTTTTTTCCACCCAGCCTGTTCGCTTATAGAAGAATCGTTTACGATTTAATCGCTTTACGACTAGCCAGTACTTGATCAATGATTCCGTAGGCAACCGCCTCTTCGGCGGTAAGAATTTTGTCGCGCTCAATATCTTTCGATACCTCCTCGACAGTCTTCTTGGAATCCTTGGCGAGCATGCTCTCTAGGAGAGAACGCATTCGCATTATTTCCGCAGCTTGGATTTCGATATCTGAACCTTGACCGCCACCCTCTGAGTAAGGCTGGTGAATCAAGATGCGAGCATTCTCAAGAGCCATGCGCTTCCCCTTGGCTCCACCAGCCAGCAGAACAGCAGCTGCAGAAGCTGCCTGACCCAGACAAATTGTCATTACATCTGGACGAACAAATTGCATGGTGTCGTAAATTGCGGTGAGTGCAGTGAATGATCCACCAGGTGAGTTGATGTACATCATGATGTCGCGGTCAGGATCCATAGACTCAAGGGTCAATAGCTGAGCCATAACATCATTTGCAACGGTGTCATCGATTGCCTGACCCACGAAGATAATGCGCTCTTCAAAGAGTTTTGTATATGGGTCTAGACGCTTATAACCATACGAAGTTTTCTCTTCGATTGTTGGCAGAACATAACGGCTAGTTATTTCTTGGGCTCTGTTCATCTCGTTGTTCATGCTGTGCCACCACTTCCTGAAACTTGTCCCGCAGATCGAACGACATGATCAATAAGTCCATAATTCATGGCCTCTTCGGCATCGAACCAGCGATC
>JAYVUF010000104.1:0-4426 GCA_043788135.1 Actinomycetes bacterium | reverse complement strand
ACACGTTTCACTTCGTGCATGCGGTGAAGCTGATCTCGCGTGAGGTTGAGCAATAAAACAATTGTGGGATTAGTTTGAGCAATAATGGTTGGTAAATGTAATTCATCAATTTCAAGTACGGCATATGGGGTAGGCGACATCAATGCGGTGGCCACACCCCAAGGGAGATTTGAACCAGAGGCACTTGTGGCAACGTGACCCAACTGTGAAACCAGTGATACAACCGCTTTCGTAGTTGAGGTTTTCCCATTAGTACCAGAAATAAGGATTACTTCTTTGCCTTGGGCAAGTAAGGAAATGGCTTCAGGTTGAATTGCGAGCAAGATTCGACCGGGGAGAGTTTCCCCTTTATGCCCTAGTAATTGCGAGAGTCTTCCAACGACTTTCGCGATGAATATCGCGAAGTTAAGTCTGACGCTCGGCACTCGCTAAGAGTACGCCTATTTGCGCAGGGACTCGCCTGCCGAATATGGAAGTTTCATCACAGGTTTTAAGGAGATGACCAGAGCTCCCGCCGCTACATAAAATGCGATACTAAATTGACCAGTAGCTCCTAACCAAAGTTGACCTACATTGATGGCAACCACGGCAACCGCCACCGCTATTACCGATGACAATTGTTGCGTCATGCTTGCCAGGGTATTTGCATGCGCCATAATCTCTTGGTCTATATCGGCATATGTGATCGTGTTGTAAAGCGTCATCCCCAAAGAACGAATACTCCCTGCTACAACGAGCAATACCGCTAGCCATCCGAAAGGAAGGGATGAATTCACAAATCCTAAGGCGATAGTTAATGGGATGCTGGTCAAGGTGCAGAATAAAATTAGAGGTTTGAAAGCAAACCTTTTCATGATTGGAGTTGTGAATACTTTGAACCCTAGATTTCCCAACATATAGAAAAAGAGGACATCTCCCGCTCGTTGGGCGCTCCAACCAAATTTATCTTGAAAAAGTAATGGTAAAACGAAGGGTGCAGTATTTTGAGCTACCCTAAAAAAAAGTCCACTAAAATTATTTAATCGAAAAGTTTGAATTTTAAGTACTGAAAGATCAACAAGTGGCACTTGAACCCTCTTCAAGTGCCGAAGAGTTAGTACCCCAATCACCAGACCACCAATTATTAAGAGGGCAGTTATTGGCAGATTAATGCGCGGCGCTCCAAGATTTGCCGCCCCAAAGACCAGAAATCCTAAACTCAGGGCGGAGCCATAAAAACCAGCCCAATCGAGACCTTGAATATTTCCGCGCGGGAAATGGGGAAGTATTTTCATCCCAATAAGTATTGCGGCCACTCCAATTGGGAGATTAATGATGAAAATCCACCGCCATGAAGCGTGCCCAATGATGAACCCTCCGAGCACCGGCGCAACTACTGGTGCGGCTAAGGCAGGCCACACTGAATATGAGATCGCGCGAATAACTTGCGCCTTATCAACAGAACGCATCAGGGTAAGGCGCCCAACCGGCACCATCGTCGCCGCACCTATACCTTGAACAATTCGCATAGACGTTAACTCGAACAAATTATTGCTCAGAGCACAGAGAAGAGACCCCAGTACGAAGATAATAATGCTCGAGAACAGAACCTTCCGAACTCCATACTTCTCGGCCAGCCATGCAGATATCGGTATTAGTACTACAACGGTCACCATGTACGTGGTAACACATATTCCTATTTGGGAAGAAAGAACATGGAATGACCGAGCGATCGTTGGAGCGGCAGTAGGAAGGATCGCCCCATCGAGGAATTCCATGAACATCAATCCAGCTACGAGAAATGCGACTGGACCAATTTCTAGGCGGTCTCGTGATCGCGTCAAGTTCCGCCCTCTCTAAAATCTAAACGAGTGAATCCTATTTCTTTCTTTGCTCAAACTCCCAAAGAGTTGCCCGACGCTCCTCTTTTGTCGGAGCATCAAAGTAACTAGAACCTTGCAACCAGTAAATCGACATTGGAATCACACCCAACACAATGGTTCCAACTCCCACCCAGAGAGCCAGGTGACTTAAGGTTGGAATAACTTTAAAAAGTACCGCAATAAGAAAAATTCCGGAGAGAGCAGGCCACAATCCGACTAATAAGGCCGTCTTAAGATCTCGGGTTAAATACCCTCGATATAAAACCATCACCGAAATAGCCGCCAGCGCGTAATAGAAACAAATTTGAATTCCAATAGCCGCCACTCCTGCTTGCGCAATTTCACTTACTTTTCCTATAAATTGCGAACCGATGAAGAAGATCAGTACAAAAGTTGAGGTAAATAAAGTGGCATTCCATGGCGTTCGAAATTTGTGATGAACTTCGCCAAAGGATCTTGGCATTGAACTATCTCGTCCCATTGAAAATAGTGTGCGTGTTACTTGAATCATCTGTGTTTCAATAGTAGCTACAGTTGAAAGTAGGACCGAAACAACAATGAATTTTCCAAACCAACCGGGTATCAGGATTGCCGCAAAATCACTTAGTATGCTTCCACTCGATGCCAAGGTAGCATCACTAAGTACCATGTTGATCGCAATGAGAGTGAATAGAAAAGTGAAAAAGACAAAAAAGATTCCAAATATTCCACCCTTACCCGCGTTAGTCTCTCCATCTTTGGTCTCTTCATTTAAGTTAGCCGTCACGTCCCAACCCCAGTAAAAGAAGGCACCAGATACCGCGCCAATTAGGATCGCCGTCAATCCGTGCGCGATCACATATTTCGTATCAAACGGGTGGGCTCCGCCAATCGCCGAAGCTGGGATTGAATAAGCCTTTATCTGATTAAATGAGAACCAACCCCAGTCAAAGCGGTGGACATGAGGGTGGTGAAATAAGGCCACTAGATCAAAAAGCCACAAAAGTCCCAGTTCGATGACCGTCATGACAACTTGGGCTTTTGCGGTGAATTTAATTCCATAGGCAATGATCGCAACCATGAATATAAATATCAGAGCTCCGACAAGCGTCGTCCAATGCACATTACTGATGGTCTTTTGGTTGTTAGTGAATAGCGAGAGAAGGCTTGTTGAAGCAGGAACTGTTGAAACCAAACCGAAGATAATCGAAGCAGTAACTAAGGACCAACCTGCCAGGTATCCCAAAATAGGGTGGAGGGCATTTCTTACCCAGATATATGTTGCACCGGCATTTGGTCGAATCTTTCCCATATATTGAAAGGCAACAACCACGCCAAACATTGCAATTCCAGAGTAAAAAAGTTCACCTGGTCCAAAAAGTCCAACAGTAATCGCAAGTGTGACCGTGGTTGCCGCGATGGAATAAGCAGGGGCGGAACCTGCAATTCCCATAATCGAAGATTCAAATAAACCTAAGGCATTGGGAATTAATTTATTTTCTTTTTCATTAACCTCATCCATACTCGATCCTCCGAATGTAACGGCGCGAAATGACGCGCAGGTCCTGTTATCGGTAGACCTTACAGGCTGGTGAGGGCTAATGGCGAGAGTTTCACTCCGAAACAGCCGCTGCAAATTGGCTGGCATAAAGGTCAAAATAGAAACCACGGGTAGCCATGAGTTCCTCATGATTACCTTGCTCAACCAGAGATCCTTTATCCATAACCAGAATCGTGTCAGCATCGCGGATTGTAGAAAGTCGGTGCGCAATGACAAAACTTGTTCGTCCCATACGTAATCTCGTCATAGCGTGTTGAACTAACACTTCAGTTCGCGTGTCAACTGACGAGGTCGCTTCATCCAGAATTAACACTGCTGGGTCAGCCATAAATGCTCGTGCAATAGTCAGGAGCTGCCGCTCACCATTGGATACCGAGGAGTTGTCATCCGTAAGAAGCGATTCGTAGCCACTTGGTAATCCGCGAATAAAGTGATCAAGATTTGCGGCTTTCGCCGCTTCAGCCACAGAATTCTCAGAAGGATTTACAGAACCAAAGGCGATGTTTTCGCGGATTGATCCCGAAAATAACCATGTATCTTGCAATACCATTCCAAATTGCCGCCGTAAATCATCACGGGTGATTTCACGAGTATCCACGCCATCAAGAGTTATTTGACCGCCATCAATTTCATAAAACCTCATAATGAGATTTACTAGAGTGGTCTTACCAGCCCCAGTGGGGCCAACGATAGCTACCGTTTCTCCGGGTTTGACCTCCAGGTTGAAATGTTCAATGAGCGGTTGATCTTGTACGTACCGAAATGAAACATCTTTAAACGAAATGGCTCCAGCTACCCTATTTACAGGTGTGTGAAGTTCACGGTCGGGCTCCTCTTCAGGCGCGTCTAGAAGTTCAAATAGCCTCTCCGCCGATGCAACACCTGATTGCACGGTATTTATTAGTCCAGCTAATTGAGCAAGTGGCATGCCAAAGGAACGAGAGTATTGGATAAAGGCCTGTACATCTCCCAATGACATGGTTCCAGTAGCAACACGATAACCGCCTAGAACAGAAATGCCTAC
>JAYVUF010000103.1:0-13428 GCA_043788135.1 Actinomycetes bacterium | reverse complement strand
AAGTTCAGAGGTCATAGCTTCTGCAGGAAATTACTTAGTAGTTGTTACTGCAGTTGGAGGTGTCACGCTCACTTGAGCGGCGTTCCACGTTCCATACTTAGGATCAATAGTCACACCTTCTTTGACGGCCTGAACATGGACAAGTGCTACAACAGCGGTTCCAGCGTTCGCGACCGATGATCCCTGCTTCTCAACGAGGGCAGTCAAAGCTTCGACATACATAAAGCGGCGCACCAAACTTGGGAAGTCTGATGTTGCGATATCGCCAGAAACCTCTTCGGATTTCAATTTTGCGGCGCTACCAGCCTGGGTTAGGTATTTAGCTTCTCGTGCCGTTACCTGCGCATCAGTGATAATAATTTTATTTGCAGCTGCAGTATCAGCTAACAAAATTGCAATAACAGCATTGTTCAATTGTTCGCTGGTCAGATTTACACCGGTGGCTAAGGTCATTCCGGTCGTTGACACGGTCTTGCGATCGTCCAAGATCTGCTTCACCGAGGCTTGAACCTGGCTGGCACTGATCTTTACCTTGCCCACAGTGGCAGCCGCCTTGGCGGAGTCCAACCCCAGCCAGAGCCCTACCCCAGCGGTGATTACGACCAGGGCACCGACTACGCCAGCAATTAACTTCTTCACGTGCGACTCCTCAAGAGAAAAGATTATGTAGGACTTCCATGGTCCAGGACAGGACAGAAGTATCGCCTACCGACCCATTTTCTAGCCAATTAGGAGCTGCGCTTCGGGCCACAAGAACAGTTGCAGTGGCAGCTTTTATGAGCGTTCCAGGATAAATTCGAGTCAAACGTAATTGTGCCGACTCAGGAAGGGATATCGGGGCAATCTTGAGGAATTTCCCCTGCCAGACCACTTCGGTCAGATTCTTAGATTTAGCTAAAGCCCGCACCTTGGCAACGGCGATCAGGCTTTGGGCTGGCTCGGGCAAATCTCCGAAGCGATCCTTAAGTTCCTCGACGATAGAGGTCAACCCGGCCTCATCCGCGCAATCTGCCATCCTGCGATAAAGATCGAGCCTGAGGCGTTCTGAAGGAACATATTCAACTGGTAAGTGAGCCGTAATCGGGAGTTCCACCTTGCAATCTTTTACTCGGGGATTGACATCCACATACCCAGTTTTGAAATCTTCAACCGCCTCACCCACCATCCGCATGTAAAGATCAAATCCAACTTCGGCAATATGGCCCGATTGCTCACCACCCAACATATTTCCAGCACCTCGGATTTCAAGATCTTTAAGAGCAACTTGCATACCAGATCCAAGATCCGTGTTGGTGGCAATTGTCGTTAATCGATCATGTGCAACTTCGGTGAGCGGCTTATCTGGAGAATATAAGAAATATGAATATGCGCGATCTCGTCCGCGACCGACCCGTCCCCGCAATTGGTGGAGTTGCGAAAGTCCAAAGACATCGGCGCGATCGACAATAAGGGTATTGGCATTTGGGATGTCGATTCCACTTTCGATAATTGTCGTGCAGACCAAGATATCGAAATCACGCTGCCAAAATCCTAAAATAGCGTCTTCAAGTTCTCTTTCACTCATCTGCCCATGGGCAACTCTTATACGGGCTTCTGGAACTAATTCTTTAAGTCGAATCGCAATCCCATCAATACTCTCGACTCGGTTATGAACAAAATAAATTTGTCCATCTCTTAATAACTCTCTATGAATTGCTGCAGTCACTTGTCTTTCATCATAAGGACCGACATATGTTAATACTGGGTGACGTTCTTCCGGTGGTGTGGTGATATTCGACATTTCGCGAATACCTGTAATTGCCATCTCCAAGGTACGAGGAATTGGAGTCGCCGACATTGAAAGTACGTCGATATTGGTACGAGCTTTCTTCAGCTCCTCTTTGTGCTCCACTCCAAATCTTTGTTCTTCATCCACGATCACCAATCCGAGATCTCGAAAAATAACATCTTTGGAGAGAAGCCGATGAGTGCCAATCACGATATCCACACTGCCGCTCGTTAATCCTTCTAATATCTCTTTAGATTCTTTAGCGGTATTAAATCGAGATAGCCCAGCAACTCTTATTGGAAAGCCGGCATATCGTTCTGCGAATGTCTTTAAATGTTGTTGAACCAGCAGAGTTGTTGGAACTAAGATCGCGACTTGCTTGGCATCTTGTACCGCTTTAAATGCAGCGCGAATAGCAATCTCGGTCTTGCCATATCCAACATCACCACAGACCACTCGATCCATGGGATGGTTGCGCTCCATATCGCGCTTGACTTCTTCAATTGTCGAAAGTTGATCTACGGTCTCTACATAAGGAAAGGCTGCTTCTAACTCTCGCTGCCACGAGGTGTCCTGCGAGAAAGCGAAGCCTGGCGCACTCATTCTGGCGGCATACAGTTGGATGAGCTCTGCCGCTATCTGCTTTACCGCTTTGCGCGCCTTGCGTTTGGTGTTCTGCCAATCGGCCCCACCAATACGATGAATAGTGGGTGCCTCTCCACCAACATACTTTGTAACCTGCTCTAAAGTGTCAGTTGGCACGAAGAGGCGATCTCCTGGTTGTCCTTTTTTCGACGAAGCATATTCAATAACGAGATACTCCCGCGAAATTCCAGCCACTGTTCTGGCGACTAACTCCAGGTAACGACCAACGCCATGTTGTTCATGAACCACATAATCCCCTGGTCTTAATTCAATAGGGTCGATCGCTTTTTTGCGGCGAGAGGGCATACGCGCTTGATCTTTATTGGAACTGCGTACTCCTGTGATATCTTTTTCAGTAATTAGCGCACATTTAAATTCATGAGATATAAATCCATGTTCGATAGGAGTTGCCAAAACATAGATTGCGTCGCGAGTGAGTCCTGAAGATATATTTTTTAACAACCGCACTGGCATACCTGATTGTTGAAAGAGTTTGGCATAGCGCTCAACAATCCCGGGTCCAGCTGCAGTGAAAATTAAGAGATACTTTTCCGTCAACCACTCTTGTAAATCTGCTATTAGACCCTCAGTGTGCCCTCGATATTCGGGAATTGTCTGCAACGAGATGGACTCCTCCACCTCTTCAAAACCGCTGACATAGGGATCAATAGATGCCCAATTGTTGCTCCGTTGGCGCAGTTGATCCAAGGTGAAATATCCTCCACCAGAGAGTTCAGATGTCAATTTAATGGGTGTATTACCACCGTAAGCAGCGTTGGACCACGATGCATCTAAAAATTCTCGATTGGTTGCCACTAAATTCAAGGCTCGTGAATTTATTCGGGGTTCATCTATAAGTACGATCTGAAACTGCGGGGGTAAGAGATCAACCAGCGAAGTTAAATCTTCTCTGAGTAATCCTTGCAGCGACTCCATGCCATCGACATAAATTCCTTGAGATAATTTACTTGTGATTTCATCTACTTCGGGAAAAGCTACTGATAAATATCGTGCTCTCTCTTTCACCGCCTCTGTAAGAATGATTTCTCGGCAAGGGAATATTGTGATCTCCCCGGTTACGGGTTCAAAAGTGCGCTGGTCCGCAACGGTGAACCAGGCTAGCTCTTCAATCTGATCGCCAAAGAAATCAATGCGAAGCGGATGATCGTGGTCCGGGAGAAATAGATCAAGAATTCCACCTCGAACTGCAAAATCTCCGCGCCGCTCAACGAGATCGCTTCGCACATAACCTAAAAGCACTAAATGCAAAATCAACTCCCCCATTGCGATCTCTTGCTCTATCTCAAGACTAATGAGCGTGATCTCAAGTGGGGCTATCGGTTGGATAAGCGCTCGAACCGAGGTGACGATGATCTTTGACTTTGCTAGGCCGTTCAATACTTTGATTCTGGAGGCGACGGTATCGCTCTTGGGGCTCAGCTTTTCATGCGGAAGCGTCTCCCAGGCTGACAACTCTGAAACCGTTCCAGCACCTAAATAAGTCTCTAATTCATCTTTCAACTCACTCGCGCGTCGGGAAGATGCTGTAACTACCACCATGGGTGAGCTCTGACTTCGAGCCGCAAGAAGTAGTCCGGTTGTGGACGCAGGGGCGGCTATGTGGCGGGCAGATTGATCAATCTCAATGTTGAAGAAGGCGCGAAGCAGTGCGCTCATAACAATCCCCTCCACGCCAAAAGTCCCCAACTTCCAAAGGAAGGGGGTAACAGAGGAGAATTCTAACCCGTGAGAGGTGCGATGATTTACCCCTGACTAAAGCCCCCAGTGGTGTGGGCAGCGAAGCGCTACCAGCCGTGGAGGCAACGCGACTATGAGCAGTCTCAAACCAGTTCTTCCTACTATAGATCCAAAGTTATACATCGCTCGCGATGACCAAGCGCTTCGGAGTGATGTCCGAACTCTTGGTGAATTTCTTGGTGAAACCCTAGTTCGGCAAGAGGGTGCTGAGCTACTAGCACTGGTCGAGTCAGTTCGCAAAGCAGTGCGAGAAGGTGGAGGAGAAGAGATCCTCTCCGAACTCAGCGTGGAAGATAGCGTTAAATTGGTAAGGGCATTTAGCACTTACTTCCATCTCGCTAATGTCGCCGAACAAGTCCACCGAGCCCGCGTTCTTCACGAAGAACGAGAGGCGAGCGGTTCTTGGATTTCACGCGCTGTTAATCGTATCGAAGCAACTCAACAGAGCACCAACGAATTTTCTACTGAAGATCTACAACGCTGGCTGGATGAATTTTCGGTGCGTCCTGTCTTCACCGCTCATCCAACAGAGGCTGCTCGCCGGTCGGTGTTGAGCAAATTAGGAACAATTGCAGACTTGTTAGATGATAAGAAAGATTCAGTTCGGGAACGACGCTTGGCTGAAACGATTGATCTCTTATGGCAGACAGATGAACTCCGATTGGGTCGACCAGAACCACTAGATGAAGCGGTCAATGCTCTCTATTACTTAGACGATCTCTTCACACATACCGTTCCTGATGTACTCGATGACTTTGCCCGTGAAATAGCGAGGCTGGGTGTCACGATCTCGCCCACCTCTCGACCTCTCTCATTCGGAACATGGATTGGCGGTGATCGAGATGGAAATCCCAACATCACTGCTTCTATTACTCGCGCTGCAATAACACTTCAAATTGGTCATTTTATTCGTGCCATGTTGGCTGCCCTAGAGCCCTTGCGGCAGGCCCTTTCAGTTTCAACACGTATCGCAGGTGCTTCAGAGGCGTTACAAAACTCTCTCGCGCGTGACCTCATTAAACTGCCAGAGATTGAAGCGAGGTTTAGGAGACTCAATGTTGAGGAGCCATATCGCCTTAAAGCAACTGCGATTCGACACCGCCTCATTCTCACTCAAAGACGTCATGCAGCAGGTTCCGGGCATGAAGAGGGGCGCGATTATGAAAACACTAATGAATTACTCAGCGATCTCATGTTGATGCGCGAATCTTTACTGGAACATAACGGGGAATTGATTGCCCACGGCTTGCTGGAGCGACTCATCAGGGCTGTCGCCACCTTTGGACTCACGCACGCAACTATGGATGTGCGTGAACATTCCGATGCTCATCATCATGCTTTGGAGGAGTTAGCTGCTCATCCAGAATCTATTGATCTTCTTGCCCAGAACACGATCGACACCTTCAAAGCAATTGGTGAATTGATTGCAAAGTTTGGTCCTGAAGTTATTGAGAGCTACATAATTTCCATGACGAAATCACATAACGATGTACTAGCCGCGGTAGAGCTAGCACGATTTGCAGGTTTAATTACGGATGCTCACTCGTTAATTGGATTTGCCCCACTATTAGAAACCGTGGCCGAGTTACGAGCGGCGGATAGTATTTTAGATCTTTTGCTCTCTGATCCAGATTATCGCGAGATCGTTAGGTGTCGCGGTGACATTCAAGAGGTAATGCTCGGTTACTCCGATTCCAACAAGGATGCCGGCATCGCAACCTCGCAATGGGAAATTCACAAAGCGCAACGAAAATTGCGTGATATCTCCATCAAACATGGGGTAAAGCTTCGACTCTTCCACGGTCGCGGTGGATCGGTTGGTCGCGGTGGTGGTCCGACCTACGATGCCCTCATCGCATTGCCGTGGGGATCCATTGATGGACAAGTTAAAATGACTGAACAAGGTGAAGTTATCTCTGACAAATATTCACTTCCCGCTCTTGCGAGAGAAAATGTCGAACTCACATTGGCAGCCGCACTAGAGGCAACAGTTCTAAATCGTGCCCCCAGGCAAAGCTCGGCAAATCTTGCGAAGTGGGGCTCCTGCATGGACTTGGTGAGCGATAGCGCATTCGCTCGCTATCGCTCTCTCATCGATCATCCAGATCTTCCGGCTTATTTCTATGCTTCGACCCCCGTTGAGCAACTTGGTGACCTCTTTCTGGGTTCCAGACCATCACGTCGCCCAGATGCCGCAGGTGGTTTGGAAAGCCTGCGCGCAATCCCCTGGGTATTTGGGTGGACCCAATCTCGTCAGATTGTTCCAGGTTGGTTCGGCGTTGGCTCAGGTTTGAAGGCTGCCCGCGAAGCGGGTCAATCCGATGTGCTGCAGACCATGCTGCTGGAGTGGCACTTCTTTAAAACATTCATCTCGAATGTGGAGATGACGGTAGCTAAGACCGATTTAATTATGGCCGGCCGGTATGTCGACCGATTAGTTGAACCGCACCTGCACCATTTCTTTGACAGCATCACAGAAGAGTTGGAGCTCACTCGTCGCGAGCTCATGCTGGTAACACAGAAGGATCAAATTCTAGGTGACCAACCTATCTTGGCTCGTACGTTAAGTGTGCGAGACGCCTACCTGGCGCCGCTGCACCTGCTTCAAATCTCGTTGCTGGAAAGAGTCCGAGCAGGAGAGAAACCAGAAAACACCATTCGCCGTGCGCTACTTCTCACGATAAATGGTGTGGCAGCAGGCCTGCGAAATACCGGTTGAATTAAGAAGCAGCTCCGTGACAACGCTTATATTTCCGACCTGATCCGCACGGACAGGGCGCGTTTTTGGGGGTTCCTCCGCGCTCGACCGCATTTCCTGATTCATCCGCTCCGGTATATCGAAGTTCACTCACCTCTGATTGAACGGGAACTTCAAGGCCGGTAGCCGCAATTATCGGTGCCCCGTTTTCATCCGTTGCCTCGACATTAACTTCAACATGGAATAGCAATCCAACCAACTCTTCCTTTATGCCATCCATCATCGCTGAAAATAATTCATATCCTTCGCGTTGATACTCAACAAGCGGATCACGTTGTGCCATTGCGCGCAACCCAATGCCTTCTTGCAGGTAGTCCATCTCATATAAATGCTCACGCCACTTACGATCAAGTACAGAGAGCAAAACCTTGCGCTCTAACTCACGCATAACGGGTGCCGAGAGCGATTCTTCCCGCGCGACATATTGTTGCTGCGCATCTGCCATCACCCGATTAAGAATTAAGTCTGCATCGAGATTTGGAAGACCCCCCACCTCTTGCGCCAGAGATTCCGGAGAGACCGATGCCGGATAAAGAACTTTGAGCGCGCTAAAGAGTGACTCCAGGTCCCATTGCTCTGGGTAGCCCTCTGCAGTTGCTCCCTGGGTGTAAGCGGTCAGCGTATCTTCCATAAACTTCTGAACTTGCTCGTTGATGTCAGCGCCCTCGAGCACTTCGCGACGCTCAGAGTAAACAACGGTCCGCTGACGATTCATAACGTCGTCATACTTCAAAACATTCTTTCGCATCTCAAAGTTGAGGGATTCAACTTGGGTCTGTGCCGAGCGAATTGCATTGGAAACCATCTTTGACTCAATTGGCACATCATCGGCAATACCGGCTGCGCCTAAGAATCTTTCCACTAAACCGGAGTTAAAGCGTCGCATAAGGTCATCTTGCAAAGATAGGTAAAAGCGCGACTCACCTGGATCTCCTTGCCGACCGGAACGTCCACGTAATTGATTGTCGATACGACGTGATTCATGGCGCTCTGTTCCCAGAACATAGAGGCCACCCGCGGCTACGACAGTTTCGTGTTCGAGTGCGACCGCAGCTTTCTGCTTTGCGATCTCAACTGGCCAAGCCGCTTCGTACTCTTCTGGAGAATCAGCAGGATTAAGCCCTTGGCGTTGCAGTTCAAAATCCGCCATAAATTCTGGATTTCCTCCCAACATGATGTCGGTTCCACGACCTGCCATATTTGTCGCCACTGTTACTGCGCCGAAAGTACCCGCACGAGCAATGACCGCGGCTTCGCGTTCATGCTGCTTGGCATTCAATACCTCGTGTCGAATTCCACGCTTGGTTAGTACCGCGGAGAGTTCTTCAGATTTTTCAACCGAGACTGTTCCAACAAGAACTGGCTGACCAGCTTTGTGGCACTTGACGATATCTTCCGCAACCGCCAAGAACTTTGCGCTTTCGGTCTTGTAGATAAGGTCGGCGGAATCAACTCGCGCGGTCGGCATATTTGTCGGAATAGGGATGACACCTAACTTGTAAATCTGCATGAACTCCGCGGCTTCTGTCATTGCAGTACCAGTCATCCCTGATAGCTTTTCGTAAAGACGGAAGTAGTTCTGCAAGGTAATCGTTGCGAGCGTTTGGTTCTCATCCTTAATTTCAATGCGCTCTTTTGCTTCCAAAGCCTGGTGCAGACCCTCGGCATAGCGACGCCCTGAGAGCATTCGCCCCGTATGTTCATCAACGATTAGGAGCTCTCCACCCATGACGACATAATCTTTATCGCGCTTAAATAACTCATTGGCGCGAATACCATTATTGAGAAAACCAATCAAAGGAGTGTTAACAGATTCATAGAGATTTTCAATTCCAAGAATCTGCTCTACCTTTGTAACGCCCTCTTCAAGTATGGAGACAGTCTTCTTCTTTTCATCAATTTCGTAGTGCACATCCCTTTGCAACTGTCCACAAATATTTGCAAACTCGACATACCATTTGGTCGCCTTATCGGCAGGCCCGCTAATAATTAATGGAGTACGCGCTTCGTCAATCAAAATTGAGTCAACCTCATCAACGATTGCGAAGTTGTGTTCACGTTGAACGCAATCTTCTAGCGCCCACGCCATGTTGTCTCGCAAGTAATCAAATCCAAATTCGTTATTGGTTCCATAGGTGATATCTGCCAAGTAGGCCTCGCGTCGCTCCGCAGGGGTCATGCTCGCCAGGATTACTCCTACTCGCAGCCCAAGAAAGCGATGAACGCGCCCCATCCATTCACTATCGCGCTCTGCCAAATAATCATTTGTGGTAACGACGTGAACGCCTTTACCTGTTAGCGCGTTGAGGTAGGCAGGGAGAGTTGAAACCAAGGTCTTGCCCTCACCAGTCCGCATCTCGGCAATGTTGCCTTGATGTAGAGCTGCGCCACCCATAATCTGAACGTCGTAATGGCGCTGCCCAAGGGTTCGAACCGCAGCTTGTCGAACTGTTGCAAAGGCTTCCGGAAGCAGGGAGATGAGTTCTTCGCCAGCCGCCAAGCGATCGCGAAAT
This sequence comes from Actinomycetes bacterium, assembly GCA_043788135.1. Taxonomy (GTDB): domain Bacteria; phylum Actinomycetota; class Actinomycetes; order Nanopelagicales; family Nanopelagicaceae; genus PALSA-747. The sequence goes on along the minus strand of JAYVUF010000103.1, from coordinate 3,986 downwards.
TTCTGAGTTTGAGCGCGGAGCTCTTCGTCGGAGAGGGCAACAATCTTGGACTCCCAAGAATTAACTTCTCCGGCAATTTTTTCGAGGTTACGAATCGCACGACCCTCGCCAGCGCGCAGAATTTTATCTAGAACAGCCACGAACCCTCATTTCAGAAACATTAAACATCTTCCAGCCCCCTATCGTATTAGGAAAAAACACGTGGTGAGACCCCCGCACACAACACCCCTTGCACACTAATACCGACCTCTTTTAAGGCTCGTTCCCCTTCCAGGACGGTGCTACCAGTGGTAACTAGGTCATCGACTAAATAAATGGTGCTCATTCGAGATCCCAGTCGATCTAGGTCAATTCGAGGGTTGAGAGAATGTGCTCCGCTAATATTTTGAATTCTCTCTAATTTGTTGAGAGTGCTTTGATCAACAATTTTCCTATTTATGCGTAGCACTTCGACTACCTGAACTTCTCCTGAACGTTCCCCGCGCAGTGCTCGCGCCAACTCTGTAGATAGCCGCTGTGCATGCCTAAAGCCACGCTTTCTATTTGCGCTAGGACTAGACGGGATTGGAATCAGGCTTACCGGCACTTCTCCTCCCAATTCCACAGTTGCTCGCATGAATGCTCCAACCAGTAGTTGAACCAGAATATTCCGAGCAGCCGCACTGTTCTGATCTTTCGCAGCGACAATGATGCTCGCTAACTCATCTCCATAATAGGCAGCGGGCCAAATAGTGATCTCCCCTAAAAAGCAACTCTTATGCAAACGCCTGAATTTAAGGTGGCACGACCTACATAAAGATTCTCCAGATGCTCCACATAAAAGACAGGTTGATGGAAATAAGAGCTGCAAAATTGAGTGCATCACCTAACTATGGCTGAGTTAAATATCATCCTCATCGAAGGAGAATAATGATGTGGATGCTTCGTCGTTGGGATTAACTGAGATTGGTTCACCTTGAATTGGAATACCTGGTGCCTTAGGTACGGTAAGAACAAAGTGTGCACCTTTTCCTGGAGCCCCCCATGCCTTAAGAGTTCCTTGATGCAATTTTGCATCATCAAGAGAGATGGAGAGCCCCAATCCTGTACCACCTCGTAGTCGCGAACGTGAGGGGTCTGCACGCCAAAAGCGGTCGAATAACCGCTCCGATTCCCTCTCTGTAAACCCAACTCCAAAATCTCGTACCCCCACAGCAACTTCACGTTCCGATTGCCGAATAGTGATCTCAATCGACTTGCCCTCACTGTGATCTATCGCATTGGAAATTAAGTTACGCAAAACTCTTTCGATGCGACGTGGATCAACAGAGGCTCTTACCGGGTTATGCGAGAAATCAGTCTGAACTTGGCTTAAGTTATCAATCGCCAGTTGATCAATGGCTTGGATAACTAGCTCCTTGATATCAGTCTCTTTCAACTCCAATATTGATGCGTTCGCATCAAATCGGCTTACCTCGAGAAGATCGGTGAGCAAAGATTCAAAGCGAGCAATCTGTGATTGTAGTAGCTCAGCACTGCGAGCTGCTGCCGGGTCCATTTTTACCTTGTTCTCGGCAATTACTTCGGAAGCCATTCGAATTGTGGTTAAGGGAGTTCGCAGTTCATGCGAGACGTCAGAGACGAATCGTTGTTGAAGTCGGGAAAGATTTTCGAGTCTGGAAATTTGCTGTTGCATGGAAAGAGCCATCTCATTAAAGGAGATAGCAAGCCTGGCCATTTCATCTTGACCAGAAACCCGCATCCTACGATTAAGGTCTCCCGCCGTTAATTGTTCCGCGATTTCTGCTGCATCTCGCACTGGATTTATTACTTGGCGAATCACATACCAAGATATTCCGCCGATCATAAAAATAAGTAGGAATCCCGCAAATAAAAGTAATTGTCCGATAAAATTAACAATTGTTTGCTGACCTCTGAGGAGAAATACGAAATATAACTCGTAGGGAGATTTAGGTGGGATCTCAACTGCGTGCCCCACGATGATCGCGCTCTTCTTAGTGCCGTCTTTAAAGGTAACTGAGCCTTGAACCCACTCCGTGAGGCCAGACTTGCGAACTTTCATCCGTAAAGCAGGGGGAATCGAATTTGGATCTACATTGCCAGATGTCCCATTGAATACGGCATTAGGAGTATGGGCAATGGGTGAACCCAACAAGACGACCTCACGAGGTGATGTTGCGACAGTTAAATCGTTCGACTGCAAAATTCTAGAAACTACGGAGGTTAATTTTAAAGAGGTGAGATATAACGTGGCATCTAGTTGCCCCTGGGCATAGTCGTAAAGCGATTGCGCTTCCGAGACTGACTGATTTGTTTTTTCGCGGATAATTCCATTAGAAATCTGAATGAATAAAATCCCACCAACCAAAGAAATCAAGATGATGGAAAGGATAAATGTGGTTGTGATGACGCGAAATAGAATTGAACTTCGCCATTTCACGCCCAGCCATTTCATCTCTGAATCGACCCCGCCTTATAACCTACTCCACGCACTGTAAGAATAACTTGAGGGTTATCTACATCCTCTTCAACTTTCGCCCGCAACCTCTGGACGTGAACATTGACCAGACGGGTATCTGCGGCATGCTGATATCCCCACACCTCACTGAGTAGGGCATCGCGAGTAAATACTCGACCCGGTTCACGAGCCAACGCAACCAAGAGATCAAACTCAAGGCGAGTAAGTGGAATGGTTTTACCTTCGCGAATGATGGTGTGCGCTAGTTGATCAATAACAATGTCGCAAATTCTCAAGGTAGAAGAAACCTCACCATTAGCCCGACGTAGCCGTACCTTAATTCGCGCGACTAGTTCAGAGGGGTTAAAAGGTTTGATCATGTAGTCGTCAGCACCAGCTTCTAGCCCTTTCACAACATCATAACTATCACTCTTTGCGGTCAACATAACGATTGGAACCATAGACTTCTCGCGGATGTTCTTGCAGACCTCGATACCACTCAATCCGGGCAGCATCACGTCCAGCAGTACAAGATCTGGCTCATGAGAATTAAATATATTCATCACTTGATCACCGGAGTTGACTAAATCCACTTCAAATCCCGAACTGGTTAAGACAATGCCCAGCATCTCTGCCAAATCCTGATCGTCATCGACGACCATGATGAGAGTCATTAGGAACCGTGCTCCCAAGAGTTGAGGTACAACTCTTGCGCTGGGGTAAGAGTATCGATCGTAACCCCCATGCTAGCCAATTTAAGTCGAGCAACCTCTTTATCAATCTCAGTAGGTACCTCATGAAGACCAGCTCCAAGTGATGCTGCTGCCTTTACTAGCCACTCCGCGGTCAGCGCCTGATCAGAGAAAGACATATCCATAACAGAGGCAGGATGTCCTTCAGCTGCTCCTAAATTAACTAAACGGCCCTCGGCAATAAGCAGTAAACGCCGGCCATCTGCCAATACGTACTCATCTGTCTGATGGCGAATACGTCGGTTTTTATGTGCATTCTTCTCCAACCACGCCACATCAATCTCGATATCAAAATGCCCAGAATTAGCAAAGATTGCTCCATCTTTCATCACTGCAAAATGCTCTTCGCGCAGGACATCGCGATTTCCTGTGACCGTTATAAAAAAATCACCGATCTTTGCGGCTTCGAGTGAACTCATTACCCGATATCCCTGCATCATGGCATCGAGAGCTTTTGTTGGATCAATCTCGGTAACAACTACGTTGGCGCCCATACCTCGAGCGCGCTCTGCAACACCTTTCCCACAATATCCAAATCCACAGACAACCAAAGTCGCGCCGGCGATGAGGCCATTAGTTGCTCGGAATATTGCATCCATTGTGGATTGGCCAGTTCCAAAACGATTATCAAACATATGTTTGGTATCGGTGTCGTTGACTGCGATCATAGGAAACTTGAGCGCACCATCTTTGGTCATTTGACTCAGGCGAACAACACCTGTGGTGGTTTCTTCGCAGCCACCCATGATTCCATCGAGAAGTTCGGTACGAGTTGT
>JAYVUF010000102.1:0-2875 GCA_043788135.1 Actinomycetes bacterium | reverse complement strand
GTAGCATCTGACCATTTAACGACTTTAATCTGAATTCTATTTTTCCCTGGGTTTACAAAAGCACTGATATTAAAATCAGCTGCGAGTCTAGAATCCTTGGCCATTCCCACTTCTTGGCCGTTAACACTCAATATGGCTACCGATTCAAATCCTCCAATCTGCAGAACAATTCGTTCCCCAATCCAATTATCGAGAACCGTAAAATCCCGTTCATAAATTCCAGTGGGATTTAATGTGGGTACAAATGGTGGCAACTCATCAAATGGCATTTGAACATTGGTGTAGATAGGTCTATCCCAGAAATAATTCGATTCTTCTTGCGCTGTCCATAAACCCGGAACAGGAATAGTGGTCCAGTTTCGACCTGGTTCATTATCTGGTGAGCGAAGAAGTTGAAAATCCCATTGTCCATCGAGTGACACAGAATCCTCATGGTTAATGTTTAACATGGGTTCGCGATTGACGGATGTTGTTTCTGGGCTATTCCAAAAGTTCATTCATTTACTCCAAAAAAGATTGATAGTAGTATCAAGGAATTAGTGCTATGCGCACTGATCCACTCTAAATCCCATTACTACTCAAGTAAAGGATTCAGCCGGAGCGAGAAATCCATTAGGAGGAGCGTTGTTTAGTTCAGAAATCATCACCCTCTCCTGCGCAACCAGTTCAATTATTTTTGATACCTCAGATAACAATTTAGTTATCAAACACTGGGGAGCGTTGATTGAAAGTGCTGGCACAGGATTGCAGGCAGCCACAACTAAATCGGTTGCTCACAGTGGATTTGATGAACCGCTAACCCCTGGGGTCCTGCGCGAACATTCAAGAGGTTTTCTCGGACATCCAACGATCAGCGGGCACCGTAATGGCAAGGCTTGGTCCACTCACTTCTCTCTCAGCAAGATAGATCACGATGCCTCAACGGTCATAGCCCACTTCGCTGATTCATCTGCTCATCTAAAGTTAGAGCTCACGTACCATTTGAATTCTTATGGAATATTGAAGGCAAGTGCAACCCTGAACAACACCGGCGTTGATCGATACAACCTCGAGCAATTCCTGTATTGGCTTCCTCTGCCTGATCGGGCTGATGAGATATTGGATTTTACTGGACGGTGGTCGCATGAACGCCATCCGCAGCGTAGCCCCATTCGATATGGATTAACCTCTAGAGAAATTCGTGAAGGTCGCAGCGGACACGATTACACCATCGCGCAACTCGCGCTTGCAGGCAATACCAATTTCGCTCAGGGCGAGGTCTGGGGTTTATCTGTAGCGTGGAGTGGAAATTCGGTTCATCATATTGAGCGACTGGCAACAGGAGACATTTCTATTGGCGCTGGAGAACTTCTGGAACCAGGAGAGATTATTTTAGAGCCAGCGGCGGTTTTTGAAATTCCTGCTGTTATGGCAAATTACTCTAACCAAGGCCTAGATGGGCTAAGCCACAATTACTATGAGTGGCTGCGAGCCAGACCAGAGCATCCCACCAACGTCCGACCTCGCCCACTGACGCTCAACGTCTGGGAAGCGGTGGCATTTGATCATGATTTTAACAAAATCAAAGCAATTGCGGATGCTGCTGCCGAAGTTGGAGTTGAAAGATTTGTCTTGGATGACGGTTGGTTTAACTTGCGCCGCCATGATCGCGCCGGGCTGGGGGATTGGGTCGTCGATAAAAGTGTCTGGCCAGATGGATTAGCCCCGATCATCCAGTACATCAACGACAAGGGTATGGAATTTGGTCTCTGGTTTGAAGGAGAGATGGTAAATCCTGACTCCGATCTCTTCCGAGAACACCCAGAATGGATCTTGCATGAAGCCGGTCGTACTCCACCAACGTGGCGCCATCAGCAGGTTTTGGACATCACTCACCCACAGGCCTATGAGCATGTCTTAATGCAAGTGGATGCTATTTTGAGTGAATACAACATTGCTTACATTAAATGGGACCATAATCGGGTGCTTGTTGATGCCGGTCACTTAGGACAGGCCGCGGTTCACAATCAAACTGCCGCCATATATCGCCTCTTCGCAGAGTTAAAATCACGCCACCCACAATTAGAGATAGAAAGTTGTGCTTCTGGTGGTGCTCGCATTGATTTGGGTGTGATTAATTACGTTGATCGTTTCTGGACGAGTGATAATAATGATGCTCTGGAGCGCCAGATGATCCAGCGTTGGACGGGAATCGTTATTCCACCGGAGCTCTGCGGAACTCACATTGGACCTCGTCCTGGACATCAAAATGGAAGAGTTACCGACATTTCTTTCCGAGCTATAACCGCTCTCTTTGGCCATGCCGGTATCGAATGGGATTTAACTAAGGCGGAGCCTTACGAGATTAAAACCATAAAGAGTTGGGTTGCTCTCTACAAACGTAAGCGACAGTTGCTTCATAGTGGAAAAACGATCCGAGTCGACCATCCGGACTCCAATTCATTTATCTATGGCGTGGTTGCCCAGGATCAATCTGAAGCGCTCTTTGTCATAGCCGCTAGAGATATGTCTGAATCAACATTCCCTGCAATGGCGAGATTTTCGGGGTTAGATCCGGCAAGAATTTACAATGTAAAGGTAATTCCGGATGCCGGCACCGGAAAAAGAATGCAGTCAAGGGAGCCAGCGTGGATGCTAATTCCCGCGGGTATCAGCTTAAGTGGTCGAGAACTCGAAACAATTGGAGTGCGCCCACCGATCTTGCCGCCTGAAAACGCAATCTTGATTGAGATTTCAGGTCAGTAGCAATTAACCTTTGGTTGATCCGAGAGTTAACCCTGCTACGAAATGTTTGCGCATGGCGAAGAAGACAAGCAGTGTTGGTATGAAGGCCATGCATGCACCAGCTGCCAACAAGTTGTAATCGGTGTTGAAC
>JAYVUF010000101.1:0-6271 GCA_043788135.1 Actinomycetes bacterium | reverse complement strand
GCTGTTGATAAGAGAGCGGGGGCCAAGAAAGTTAAATATTTAACTCCATCAACTCCACCAGAATGGGAGTTGATTAATTTTCCAACTCCAACACCTACAGCTATTAAATAAAGAAATGGATTAGCTACCGCTGAGGAGATCAGTGCGGGTATGTATTTCAAAAAAATAAGGACACGGGCTTCGACAACTGCAAAAGCGCCGCGCGATTTAATACGTTCGGTATTTACCAGGGAGAGGGAGCCTATTCGAGGAGTCATCTTTACCTATCCACTATTCAATTATTCAGTTATTCAATTATTCAATTAAGGTTCGACCAGTGAGGCGCAAGAAAACATCTTCCAGTGAGCTGCGACGGACCAGTGAGGTAATTGGATGCAAACCTTTTTGGTTAAGTTGGTGCAATAGATCTTCACCATCTTCGGCATACATTAAGATTCGATCGGGGAGTACCTCAATTCGCTCCACAAGCTCTTTAAGTTGTGGAGCAACAACAACATTTCGATCCGAGCCAAACCGAACCTCAAGTACTTCTTTGGTGGAGAATCTCTTGATCAACCCAGAAGGAGAGTCCTCTGCCATAATCGAACCCTTATCCATAACCATAAGTCGATCACAAAGTTGTTCTGCCTCGTCCATGTAGTGAGTTGTAATCAACAATGTGACACCTTGCTCTTTGAGCCTAAATAATCGATCCCAGAGAATATGCCGAGCCTGCGGATCCAGGCCAGTCGTTGGTTCATCTAGCATTAAGATTTCGGGTTCGCTCACCAACGCTCGAGCAATCGTTAAACGGCGCTTCATTCCACCGCTCAACGCCTCTACCTTGACCGAACGTTTGTCGACAAGCTGAGCAAAGTCGAGCAACTCCTCTATCTTGGTTTGGATGAAATTCTTGGAAAGGCCAAAGTAGCGGCCATAGATGTAGAGGTTCTCCTCGACCGTGAGAGCCTGGTCAAGATTATCGGTTTGGGGGACTACTCCTAGATGGGCTTTGATCTCTGGACCAAATTTCTCAGGATCTTTACCTAAAATAGTGATCTCGCCCCCCGATCTGGTCAGAGTCGCCGAGATGATTCGCATAGTGGTCGACTTACCGGCGCCATTTGGGCCCAGAAATCCGAACGATTCACCCTTGCGGACCTCGAAGTCGATGCCATTTACGGCCGTGAAATCGCCATAGCGCTTTGTCAATTGCTTCGCGGCAATTAGTACCTCTTTATCGCTCATCGGTATTTACTCATCAGTGGTTGCTCATAGAGCCAGAATCTTATTCCCATGCCCAACTGCCCATATCCAGCTTTGCTTTTTTCTGATTCTCCGCGGGGAGGAAGGGTGAGAAAAGGCGTGAGATAAATGGAGTTAGGTGGTTGAAAAAGGAGTAAAGTGGAGTAAAGTGGTAGATGTCTTCGATTCGGGGGAATTAAAGACGTGAAAGTCGCAGATAGGCAAATAAAAGGGGAGAAAATGTTCCTAGGGACCCACGAGCCAAAGCTCGATGAGAAGGGTCGCCTGATCTTGCCCGCCCGCTTTCGTGATGATTTATCACAGGGCCTAGTTATCACAAAGGGGCAAGAGCGATGTCTTTATGTCTTTCCCATGAGCGAATTCTCAGCTATCACGGAGCGGATGCGCCAGGCGCCTGTTACCGAAAAAGGCGCTCGCGATTACATGCGCGTGATGTTTGCAGGCGCTCATGATGAAGTTCCAGACAAACAAGGGCGAGTAAGCATTCCCAGCGGCCTAAGGAGTTATGCCGGCTTGGAGAAGGAATGCGTTGTTATCGGAGCAAATACTCGGTTGGAGATTTGGGACGCCACATCCTGGAATACCTACCTTGCAGATCGTGAAAAAGGCTTTGCTGACATTTCTACGGAGGTGCTGCCCGGACTCTTTTAAACCATTTTGGCCTAATTTCTCTGCTTAGGCCATCGCCGACTTCATATCAACGGCGCCCCTTCCCCGGCGCCGTTCCCCCTAGATCCGTCGGTCGGCGGTGACCTATCCAGAGAAGTTCAATGCGAGAAATCGTCCAAAAGTTCGATATCGAAATAGTCAATGAAAAGTAGGCAGAGAGGGGGAAAACCAGATGCAAGAACATATACCTGTAGCACTTGAACGTTGCCTGGAACTGCTTACTCCCGCGATCGAATATTCCTTACAAAATTACCCGTCCACACATGTTCTAGATGCAACTTTGGGGCTGGGCGGACATACCCGAGCGCTGCTCGCGAAATTTCCAACGCTTACCGTAATCGGAGTCGATCGCGATGAGAGCGCAATCGCACTCGCCCGCAAAAACGTTGCACCGTATGGCGATCGCTTACTGATTTCTCATTCAACATATGGTGAAATTGATTCAATTCTCGACAATCAGGGAATTTCAAAGGTTGCTGGAGTTCTCTTTGATCTCGGAGTTTCTTCGATGCAGCTCGATGATGGATCGCGTGGTTTTGCTTACTCCTATGAGGCGCCTCTTGATATGCGCATGGATCAAAGTTCAGGCTTAACGGCGCATGAAATTCTTCACAGCTATCAACATAGAGATTTGGTACGTATCCTGCGAGCTTATGGTGAAGAAAAATTTGCACCACGAATTGCGGATTTTATTGTCGAAGCACGTTCACAGCGGAAACTGGAGTCAACTAAAGACTTGGCTGAATTGGTCAAGAACGCAATACCGGCAGCGGCCAGACGTACCGGAGGAAACCCAGCCAAACGCACCTTTCAAGCCCTGCGCATCGAAGTTAATCAAGAGTTGGAGATTTTGGAACGGGCTATCCCAGCGGCACTAAGTGCGCTACATATTCATGGTCGCTTGGTCGTCATGGCTTATCAGTCACTTGAGGATAAAATCGTAAAAAGTGCGCTGACGGCCGTGACAAAATCAATGACTCCACGAGGACTTCCCATTGAGCTCCCTGGGAGAGCGGCGAAATTCAGCCTGGTAATGCGTGGGAGCGAGGCTGCATCTGAGGCCGAAATAATAATAAATCCCCGCGCACAATCCATGCGCCTGCGCGCCGTCGAACGATTGGCAGCCTGATGGCTATCACCCAATCCGAGAATATTTCCTTAGAAGAGTCATCTCGCTCCCGAGTCCGAGATTTCGCCCTACAGACTCGGGCTGCTTTGAAACTGGTACCAGATCTGAGCGTCAACAACAGCGGCGCCGTTAGTAATCGAGCGTTCATGGGATTTCTCATTGGGGTATTCACGGCAGGGTTACTTCTTCTATTGAGCATTAATACTGCGCTCACCTCCGGCGCATTTACTCTTGAAAATATGAAATTGCATTTGGCCTCAGTCAACGATCAACGAGATGCCGTATTGAATCAAGTTGCTTCGTATTCCTCCCCTAGTAATTTGGCAACTACGGCCACCAAATTAGGGATGTTGCCTCAAAGTTCAATTCACTTTCTTGATATCAATGGTGGTTCGACAAAGTGAGCGGCACTGATTCCTTTGGAAAGCGGATTCGGTTCGTAGTCGGGGGATTCATTCTTATTTTTCTTATATTCGGAGTTCGGTTAATAGATGTTCAAGCAGTTCAAGCCAATGGATATGCCAAGCGTGCAGTGAATGAGATGGTGAATAAATCAAAGTGGCTTGCTCCACGAGGGACAATTACAGATGTAAACGGAATTGTGTTGGCGCGCAGCGAAGCTGCTAAAAATATTATTGTTGATCAGACTATGATCACAGATCCAGCAACTACTTCAAAGGTCACGGCATTTGCTTTAAATATTCCAGTTGCCCAGCTCCAAGCACTTCTCACCGGAAACAAGCGGTATCAGATAATAGTAAATGGTGCTGCTCCAATTGTTTGGGATAACGTGCAATCCGCAATCTCAACCTACAACAGATCCGTTGAGATCAAAAAAACAGGAATTTCAAAACGAATTGTTGGTTTTTTCAACGAGAACGCCTACACCCGGAATTATCCGACTGGTGCGCTCGCCGCTTCTTTGATCGGTCTGACTAATGCAGCGAATCAAGGTGCGGCGGGAGTAGAAGCCAGCATGAATGGGGTACTAACTGGCACAAACGGTGAATACGATTACGTAAACGGCGACGGTGCCATAATTCCTGGTTCGCAACAATTTATTACGGCTGCGAAACCAGGTACTGAAGTTCGACTTACGATTGAACGCGATATTCAATGGGTGGCTCAAGATGCTATTTCGGCTGCGGTGAAGAGTGCAAGGGCGTTATCTGGAACTGTCATCGTTATGGATCCACGTACCGGTGCAATTTTGGCTCAAGCCAGTGCACCATCCTTTGACCCTGCCCATCGCAAGAAAATCACTCTGGCACAAATGCGAAATCCGGCAGTCCAAGATGTGTATGAACCTGGTTCGACTGGAAAGGTCATCACGGTCGCAGCAGCGTTAGAACAAGGGACTACAACGCCAACGACGGTTTATACGATTAATAACACCATCAAGGCGGGTGGAAGAACGTTTCATGATGACAAGAACCACCCCACGGAGAAATTAACTACAGCGGGGGTATTGGCAGTTTCGAGCAATATCGGCGCAATTCAAATTGGTTCTACCCTTGATCACACCACTTTATATTCGTATCTACAAAAGTTTGGAATTGGCCAGAGCACTGGTTCAAATCTTCCGGGTGAATCTGCAGGAATTTTGCACCCAATCTCGTCATGGTCACAATCTTCGGCACCTACTTTTGCCTTTGGTCAAGGATATTCGGTGACCGCGATGCAAGCGACTGATGTTTTTGCAACTATTGCTAATGATGGAGTTCGAGTTACGCCGAACGTCGTAGCAGGTACTGTAGATCAAAATGGAACTTACACGCCAAGTAAACCGTCATCTCAAGTTCAAGTTATAAGTGCCGCTACTGCACAGACGATCCGAACCATGCTGCAAGGGGTAGTCTCCAATGAAGGAACCGCTCCAGCGGCGGAAATTGCTGGATATCAAGTTGCAGGCAAAACCGGTACAGCCATGCGTGTGGATTCCAGATGTGGTTGTTATCGTGGGTACACAGCCTCATTTATTGGAATGGCGCCTGCTGTGGCACCGAAATATGTTGTTAGTGTGGTAATCCAAAATCCACAAGGTATGCACTTTGGTGGCGAGATTGCGGCACCCGTATTTAAAAAAGTTATGAGTTTCGTCTTGCAGACAAAGCAGGTTCAACCAGTGGCCTCAACCCAGCACACCTTTGCTTTAACTCAAGCGGCGCTAGATGCAACTGTACCCCTGCGGATGGTGAAGCCATGAGTGCGCCTATTGCGCAGTTAAGGCCAGAAGAAATCTTCTCGCGTTCATTGGGCGACTTATCAAGTTATTTGGGCGCGCCACAGGTTAGTCCCGATTTACAATTTACAGGGGTCACAATTGATTCCCGAATCGTGAAGAGTGGGGATATTTTTATTGCACTGCAAGGAACGAAGGTTCACGGAGCAACTTATGCCAGAGAGGTTGTGCGTCAAGGAGCAGTAGCAATTCTTACTGATTCAGTGGGAGCGCTTCAGATCGTAACCTCTATTCCTGTCTTAGTTGTCGATGAACCCCGCAAATGGGTGGGGGCAATTGCAGCTTGGTTTTATGGCAACCCTTTCAAGGCTGTTGCGGCAGTTGGAATTACCGGAACCAATGGTAAGACGACAACGGCGGCATTGGTCGAGGAGATATGGCGACTGGATGGCAGATCTAGTGGATTTATCGGAACTATTGGAATATCAATTGATGGGGTTGATTACGCGACCTCATTCACGACACCAGAAGGAACAGAATTACAATCAATTCTCGCAGCGATGAGAGAACAACATGTGCGTAATGTAGTCATGGAGGTGAGCAGCCATGCGCTCTCCATGCGGCGAGTTTGCGGAGCGCATTTCAAAGTGGTCGGCTTTACAAATCTAACTCAAGATCATTTAGATTTTCATGGAGATATGGAGAGTTATTTTCAAGCGAAAGCCCAACTCTTCACTCTTGAGTATGCCGACAGCGCAATAGTAAATATTGACAGTTCATATGGGGTGCGACTATTTGAATCGGCAGGCATTCCAACTAAAACCTACTCTCGTTTCCAAGCAAGAGCAGATTGGTATTACCAAGAGTATGAGAACTCTGCAACTGGATCAGGTTTTAAAGTCTCCATCCGAGGACCTGAGGGGATTTTGATTGAAGGTCACCTTCCGTTACTAGGATTACACAACCTTGACAATGCGTTATTGGCCATCGCCCTCTCCGTTGAAAGTGGAGTCGATCCAATTGCTATCGCCTCATATTTGCGAAAG
>JAYVUF010000100.1:0-12993 GCA_043788135.1 Actinomycetes bacterium | reverse complement strand
AGCCACCTGTAAAGGTACTTCCAAAAGTTATCGCAAAGCCTGTCGTAAAGGTCGTTGCCAAGAAGGCAGCACCAGCTAAGAAGGTCGTTGCAAAGCCTGTTGCCAAGAAGGCAGCACCAGCTAAGAAGGTCGTTGCAAAGCCTGTTGCCAAGAAGGCAGCACCAGCTAAGAAGGTCGTTGCAAAGCCTGTCGTAAAGGTCGTTGCAAAGAAGGCAGCACCAGCTAAGAAGGTCGTTGCAAAGGTCGTTTCAAAGGTCGTTGCAAAGAAGGCAGCACCAGCTAAGAAGGTCGTTGCCAAGGTCGTTGCAAAGAAGGCAGTTAAACGTTAATTAAAAAACTGATTAAAAAAGAGGAGAGTGCTATCGCTCTCCTCTTTTTTAATTTCTCATTCAAGGTCCAAAGTCGCGAAAAATAAAACACTAAACTCTTTCAATGACCAATCCAGATAACAATGTAGCGCGGACATATCTACCCCCGCGAGGTCATCCGTTAGGGAGTAATCGCACCTGGAAAGTTGGGGCGAGTCTGGTGGTTCCCCTCTTGAAAATTATTTCAAAGCCTACTTGGCTTGGGATCGAGAACATTCCACAATCAGGTCCCATGATTGCGATGGGAAATCACATCTCCTATGTGGATCCATTAATTTTTGCTTATTTTTTATATGAAAATGGTCGTGCAGTTCGTTTTATGGGGAAGGCTTCGTTATTTCGCGTTCCAGTTATCGGTTGGATTTTAAGAAACGCTGAACAAGTTCCGATAGAGCGTGAAGTAAAGGGTTCATCTGCTAACGCCATCTGCCAATCTGTTGCTCTTTTGGAGGCGGGTCATTGTCTCGGCATTTACCCCGAAGGAACGCTGACTCGAGATGAATCCAGCTGGCCCATGGTTGCAAAGACGGGTTTAGCTCGAATAGCAGTAATCACAAAAGTCCCAGTTATCCCATGTGCCCAATGGGGAGCCACCCAAATCTTGGCACCGTATAGCAAGCGACTTAAGCTGTGGCCACGCACGAAGGTAGTGATGGCTGCGGGAAAACCCCTGGATTTCTCTCCGTGGTATGGCAAGGACGATGATCATGAGGCAATGCTGGAAGCAACTGCTTATGCAATGAGCGCTATAACTCAATTACTGGAAGAGATTCGCGGTGAATCTGCTCCGAAAGATATCTTTGATCCACATCAATCAGATCTCCCACGTGTTGGAAATTTTAAAAAAACTAAAAATAAAAAAAATAAGAGAGAGAAATAATGGCGCGCATCTGTGTGTTAGGAACTGGTGCCTGGGGAACGACGCTCGCCCAAGTCCTCTGCGACGGCGGACACGAGGTGCTTATTTGGGGGCGCAATCAAAGCGTGGTGGAGGAGATTAATTCTTCCAAAAGTAATCATAAGTTTCTGCCGGGGATATTCCTTCCAGGAAATCTTTCTGCCACACATTCAATTGAAGATGCCCTGGCATTTGGTCAGGTGATAGTTCTGGCAGTTCCTGCACAAACACTTCGCGCGAATCTTCGCAATTGGAAAAAGATATTCCCTACTGATATTCCTATTATTTCAACCCTTAAAGGAATCGAAGCCGACACAACATCTCGCATGACCGAAGTGATTGTTCAAGAATTAGGGATCGAATCCTCCCTCATTGGACTGATTACCGGCCCCAACTTGGCAGGAGAACTATCTCTGCGTGAACCAGCAGGTGCAGTGGCGGCATCATCAAACCCGCAGCTCCAATTATTGATGGTTGATTTATTCACAACGCCGTACTTTCGCATCTACCCTTCAGATGATTTGATCGGTTGCGAATTAGCTGGGGCAGCAAAGAGCGTTATCGCGTTAGCGGTAGGGATGACAATTGGAATGAATTTAGGCGAGAACACTCAGGCCATGATTATCACTCGGGGGCTCTCTGAAGTTGCCCGATTTGGACAAGGTTATGGGGCTAATCCGCTCACCTTCCTGGGTCTGGCAGGCATGGGAGACATTGTGGCAAGTTGTGGGTCAGCGCTATCACGCAATCGTCAGTTTGGAGAGGCCTATGGCCGTGCTGGAACTATGGATGCCGCCAGATCTGAGGTTGCCAAAACGGTAGAAGGAGTAGCTTCAGCCTCAGCTATTCGCGAGTTAGCGCATCGAGTTGGGGTGGAAGTGCCTATCATTGAAGTCATGGCGGATGCAGTTACAGGATCTATCACTCCATCGCAGGCTATGGAACGCTTGATGGCAGTCAGCACCTTGGCTGAGCTATGACGAGTAAGAAGAAGGTGGCAATTCTTTTTGGTGGTCAATCTTCTGAGCACGAGATCTCGTGTATTTCGGCTGGCGGGATATTAAGCGCGATCGATAAAAAACGTTTCGAACCAATATTGATTGGTATCACGCGTTCAGGCAAGTGGGTTCAGGTTGATCGAAGAACCTCCTTCGTGTTGACAGGAGGCAAACTTCCAGAAGTGGATGACTCACTCCCAGCGATCGATGCTGATATTCATGGCTTTAAAGTAGATGGAAAATTATTAGAGATAGATCTCCTCTTTCCGCTTCTACATGGTCCTTATGGTGAAGATGGCACGGTGCAAGGTTTATGTGAAATGGCGGGAATTCGTTATGTCGGTTCTGGTGTATTGGCCAGCGCGGTTGCCATGGATAAATCATTTGCAAAGCCAATTTTCCAAGCTGCCGGATTAGAAGTTACTCCAGGTAGGGTGCTCAAAAAGGGGGAATGGGAAGCGCCTGCGATTGAGAATTTGAACTTTCCACTTTTTGTGAAACCTGCTCGCAGTGGATCCAGTCGAGGAACCACCAAAGTCAAATCATTTGTAGATTTAATTCCTGCCATAGAATTCGCTTTTCTCTTTGATACTAAAGTATTGATTGAGGCGGCGATCGTGGGGAGAGAAATTGAATGTGGGGTTTTGGAAATAGATGGGGTTGCTCACGCTTCCCCCATTGGTGAGATCAAGATTTTAGGAAATCATGAGTTTTATGATTTTGAAGCGAAGTATCTAGACAAGGCCACGACTGTTGTATTTCCAATTGACCTTCCCGATGGAATTGAGAAAGAGATCCAAAGGCAGGCGGTTGTAGCGTTTAAAGCTCTGGGATGCGAAGGGCTGGCACGGGTTGATTTCTTTTACACGAAATCAGGTGAGATCGTAATCAACGAACTCAATACGATGCCGGGCTTTACACCGACTTCAATGTTTCCTAAATTGTGGGAGCGCGGGGGAGTCGGCTACTCGGAAGTGATAACTCGACTCATCGATGCAGCGTTAAAACGTTCGGCCCACGTCACTCGGTAAGGCTCTGCACCGTAATAGCAAGAGAAGCACGATCAACTTTCATCAGTGAGTGATTGGGTAGCTCCTCCCATCCGGTTTGCGTCCATCCACTTGAGGCTATTAAAACCTCTTTACCGCCCTGGCGGTAGAAAAGATCGTAGTAGCCCGGACCTTCACTCTGCGGTGCCCGCGCATCGTCATGTTCATTAATAACGTAAAGCTCGCTAGGCGTCATGAACATAGCGTTGATACTTGAATAATCTGCGTTTTCGCGAATGAGATTAATTGCAGAGCGAATGCCATCTCCAATGCCAAACTTCTCAATTTCGTTAATGATGAGGTAGAAATAACTCTCACTATCCGTTTGGCCTCGGCGCAAGGCCAATAACCTAGGCTCAATCAGATGGTCGATTACATCTGCTGGATTGAGTGCTCCATTATGCATAAATGAGTAGTCACCATAAGAAAAGGGATGGGTATTTCCCTCGTTTACGGAGAGTGCTCCTGTTGCCCAACGTAAGTGAAGTAGCGCTCCATTTGATTTGAGGTTATGGGAGGCTTGATCGAAAGCCGCACTTTCAATGGCTCGAGTTGGCTCTAAGAGCAGTATTGGGTGCGCTTGCGCATTACACGTAGCGATTCCCCAACCATCCCCATGGCGGGCCGATAGCGCTACGAACTCTGTAAATTGCGCGCCTGCTGCTTCTACTAAGGTGATCTCATCAAGAGAGACATAGCCCATTAAACGACACATTGAGAATTCCTATCGCGTATTGAGATTAATTACTAGTATCGAAGTATACGTTCTTGGTCTCAGTGAAGGCGTCGAGAGCGTCAGGTCCTAATTCACGCCCGAGTCCTGACTGTTTATATCCACCAAATGGAGTCCAATAGCGAACTGAAGAGTTGGAGTTAACCGAGAGATTGCCCGCCTCAATGCCGCGAGAAACTCGGACCGCGCGCGCCATATCTCGACTCCAAATTGATCCCGATAACCCATACTCAGAGTCATTGGCGAGGCGGATAGCATCGGCTTCATCTTCAAAGGTAAGTACGGAAACCACTGGCCCAAAGATCTCTTCGCGGTAAGCGCGATCAGCTGTTGAACTTGCGAGGAGAACGGTGGGAGGAAACCAGAAGCCATCTCCACTCGGAGCACTGCCGGTGAATGCAATGCTTGTGCCTTCTGGGAGATACTCACGAACTCGCTCACGTTGACCGGCAGAGATCAGTGGACCCATTTCAGCGGTTTCAAGTTCAGGAGATTCAACTCGGAATTTCTTTACTGCAATTTCAAACTTCTCCATAAAGGAGTCGAATATAGATCTCTGAACCAATATGCGAGACCTGGCGCAACAATCTTGACCAGCGTTATCAAATACTGCTCCCGGCGCACCTGCGGCAGCTCGTTCAATATCTGCATCAGCGAAAATAACATTCGCGCTCTTTCCACCTAGCTCTAAAGTCAAACGCTTTACCTGATCTGCGCATCCGCGCATGATTCCTTTACCAACGGTAGTGGAGCCGGTAAAAACAATTTTTCGTACTAATGGGTTAGTTACAAAACGTTCACCGACGATGCTCCCCTTA
Organism: Actinomycetes bacterium; assembly: GCA_043788135.1. Taxonomy (GTDB): domain Bacteria; phylum Actinomycetota; class Actinomycetes; order Nanopelagicales; family Nanopelagicaceae; genus PALSA-747. Next base: position 8,129 of record JAYVUF010000100.1, on the reverse strand, counting down.
CCTGGAATCACATTGAAAACTCCCTCAGGAATTCCAGCGAGTAGGGCGAGTTCACCAAGGCGAATAGCGGTAAGAGGGGTTAGTTCTGCCGGTTTTAGCACCACGGTGTTTCCGGCGGCGAGCGCAGGGGCGAACCCCCAACCTGCGATTGGCATCGGAAAGTTCCATGGAACGATGATTCCGATTACGCCAAGCGGTTCTTTGAAGGTTATATCGATGCCATTTGGTACGGGAATCTGCCGACCAAAGAGTCGCTCTGGTGCGGCGCTGTAGTAATTTAGGCAATCGCGTACATTGCCTGCCTCCCACCTCGCGTTACCAATTGTGTGCCCTGAATTTAGTACCTCGAGTTGTGCTAACTCTTTAATATGTTCATCGACAATACGGGCAAAATTGCGGAGTAGCTTGGCGCGATCCCCTGGATTTACCTGGCGCCACGATTCAAATGCTTGGTTGGCGCTAGCGATAACACGATCGGTGGTAGCGAGATCAGCCATCTCGATCTCTTTGACGGCAGCGGCGGTGGTGGGATTAATAACGGTATAAGTGCTCATAATGTATGGATACCTTACATGCGTTCGAAGTTACGAATACGCTCCCAGTCGGTGACTGCGCGGCTAAATGCATCAATTTCAGTGTCGGCCATATGCGTGTAGTGCTTCTGCACATCGGCCCCGAAAACCTTGGCAACCCATTCACTTCTAGCCCAAAGATCGCGAGCTTCCAAGAGTGAGGTTGGTACTCGTGAAGTTTCAAGAGCATAAGCATTGCCTTCAAAGGCTGGTTCAAGAACCAATTCATTTTCTATTCCATCAAGGCCAGCGGCAATCATTCCGGCCACGGCCAGATATGGATTGGCATCTCCACCCGGAACTCGATTTTCGATCCGAAGGGAGTGGCCCTGCCCAACTAAGCGCAGCGCACAGGTTCGATTGTCACGACCCCATTTGAGGGCGGTTGGTGCAAAGGTTCCATATTGGAAGCGCTTATACGAGTTGATATTTGGGGCAAAGAGTAGGGTCAATTCACGCATATGCGCTTGAATTCCCGCTAAGTAGTGGCGACCTAGAGTGGAAAAGCCATCGCCAGCATCTCCCGCGAGCAGGGCAGAGTCATCTTTACCGCGGAAGGAGAGGTGAATATGGCAGGAACTACCTTCACGTTCATTGAATTTAGCCATGAAAGTCAGCGAGCAACCTTGTTGAGAAGCAATCTCTTTGGCACCCATCTTGTAGATCGAATGATTATCGCAGGTGCGCAGAGCATCTTCGTATCTAAATGCAATTTCATGTTGACCGAAGTTGCACTCACCTTTGACGGACTCAACGATGAGTCCTGCGCCATCCATATTGAGCCGGATTGCTCGCAGTAGCTTTTCTACGCGAGAGGTGCCGATCAAGGAATAGTCCACGTTGTATTGATTGGCAGGAGTCAGATTCTTATAACCCTTATCCCACGCTTGCTCAAATGTATCTTGGAATACGATGAATTCGAGCTCTGTTCCGCACAAGGCGAGCGCTCCGGCCGCATCTAAACGTCCGAGTTGTTTCTTTAAAATAGTACGCGGGGAGACTGAAATTCCAACTTTATGATGATCTACAAAATCTGCAACGACCATCGCCGTACCTTCATGCCAAGGCAGGTAGCGCAGCGTGTCGAAATCTGGGGCGAGACCCATATCGGCGTAGCCTGTATCCCACGAAGAGACGTCATAGCCCTGAACTGTGTTCATCTCAATATCGACCGCTAAAAGATAGTTACAACCTTCCGTGCCGTTTTTAATCGTATCGGCAAGAAAGAAGGGCGCATGAATGCGCTTTCCTTGAAGTCGACCCTGCATATCAGTTGCACCGACAACTACGGTATCTATTTTTCCGCTAGCTACATCGAGTTTTAATTGCTCCAAGGAGAGAGACACACATACCTCCGATAAGTCGAACATTTAAGTTCGAATGAGTGAATGAAGTGAGGTTACTAGTGGGCGCGGAGGCGCACAATAGGAGTTGCAGCCTAATTTATGGTGAAAAAAACCTGAGAATCACCGCCGAGTTCTCTTCCAAAACATTGAGTGACACGGCACACTTCTGTTCAAACCGCAGTGTCGCCTCCTCAATGCGTCGCTGGCTTAATCCGAACACCGACCTAACGGATGGGATGCACATAGATGAGTATTACTCAGGATGCTGATGCAAAAAAATTAGCGGAACTTGGATATAAACAGGAGTTTGATCGTAAATGGTCTGGCTTTAATAACTTTGCGATCTCATTCTCTATTATTTCAATTCTTTCCGGATGCTTCACAACTTTTGGCCAAGCTTGGAATAACGGTGGGCCTGTAGCCATTGCACTGGGTTGGCCTCTCGTTGCAATATTCGTGACTTTAGTCGGACTTTCAATGTCCGAACTGGTATCTGCAATGCCAACCGCAGGAGGTATCTACTACTGGTCCCTCAAGCTCGGGCGCCCAATCCACGGATGGATTACCGGCTGGCTCAATTTGATGGGTTTGATCGCCGTAACGGCAGGAGTGGATTTTGGCCTAGCGCTATTTGCACAGAACGCTGCGTCGAATTATTGGCACTGGTTTAACCCAGCCAATCTCAAGCAGGCTTTCCTTATTTTCTTCATCATTCTGCTTTTGCATGTCATTATCAATGTCTATGGCGCAAAGCTCATCCATCAGTTCCAAGGTGTAAACGTGTGGTGGCACGTAGTTGGTGTCGCTTTGATCATCGGTATCTTCTTGTTCTATCCAACACATCACGCTACTGCTTCATGGGTTTTTACTCATCACATTAATAATGGTGGATTCGGAACTGGAAACGGTAAATTCTGGTGGTACATCTTCCCGCTAGGTTTCTTGCTCTCTCAGTACACTCTTACAGGATTTGACGCTTCCGCGCACGTATCTGAAGAGACCGGTGGAGCATCAACGGAAGCTGCTAAAGGAATCTGGAAGTCGATCGTGTATTCCGGGGTTGCCGGTTGGGTCATGCTTCTTGCCATGCTCTATTCGATTACTGGAGCACAAGCTGATGCAATCACAAAGGGTGGTGGCTCTTCTGGAGCGGTGATTGTGACTGTACTTGGTCTGGGAATTTGGGCTAAGTTAGTATTTATCATCAGCTGTGTCGGACAATTCCTCTGTGGAATGTCTTGCGTAACTGCTGGATCTCGAATGCTCTTCGCCTTTTCTCGTGATAGAGCGGTCCCCGGAAGCAAGTTCTTCGCAAAACTGGACAAGAACCGCAACCCTTCACATGCAGCGATCGGTCTTGCTACGGCAGCCCTGATCATCACGCTTCCAGCTCTGTACTCACCTAAGGGCACACCTGGTTATCCAGTAGCGTTCTTTGCCGTTACCTCCATTACGGTAATTGGCCTCTTCACCGCTTTCGCTATCCCAATCTACTTGCGTTGGCGTATGGGCGATAAATTTGTTCAAGGTGATTGGAACTTGGGTCGTCATTGGCGTTGGATCGCTCCACTTGCAGTGCTAGAAGTGGCAATAGTTTCTATTTACTTCATCTTACCTGGCACTCCAACTGCTATTCCATTCCGCAAGGGATTCTCATGGACTAGCTTCAATTACACTCCGCTCGCGGTATTGGTGATTCTTGGTGGCGCGCTCATTTGGTGGTTCGCTGGAGCAAAGGATCATTTCAAAGGTCCAGTTCGTACCATCGATCAGTAACTCATATATCGGCAAGAAAAATCGAACGTTGGGTATTAAATCGAACGTTGGCTATTAAGTAGAGTTCACCCGCTGGTTAAAAAGCCAGCGGGTGAACTCTTTTCAAAAGAGAATAATAAATAAAGGAGAGTACAGATGTCAGGCAGAGTGGCAGGTCTAGTCGCAATTGTTACAGGAGCAGGATCTGGAATTGGTCAAGCCAGTGCGATTCGCCTCGCGGAAGAGGGTGCTTGCGTTGTGTGCGCGGATATCAATGAGTCGGCGGCTAAAGCAACTTCAGAGTCGATCATTGCAACGGGGGGTAAGGCTTCATGGGCGGCAATTGATATCTCCGATTCAACAGCCTGTTCGGATCTCGTAAATAAAACGGCGCAGGATTTTGGCGGCGTAGATATCTTGGTTAATAACGCTGGGGTAAATCTCCCAGGTGTATTCCATGAAGTGAGTAATGAGACCATTGACCGGACACTTAACGTAAATGTAAAAGGCGCAATGTATTTAACGCGGGCCGCGATTCCTTATATGCTAAAAACAGGCCACGGCTCCATAGTGAATATGTCGAGTGTTAACGGCTTGGTCTCTGAACCCTTTCTTAGTGTCTACTCTGCGAGTAAAGGCGCAATCGTGATGTTCACCCGCGGAATCGCTTTGGATTATGCGAAGCTTGGGATACGTTGTAACGCTATCTGCCCGGGGTGGGTTGATACCCCAATTAATCATGCCCATGCAAAGATGTTAGGTGGGCTCGATCATGTTTATGAAACGATTGATTCATTCCAGCCGATTGGGCGACCGGGAACACCCAGAGAGATCGCTAACCTAGTTTTATTCTTGGCTTCCGATGAATCCTCGTTTATGACGGGATCGATTGTCTCTGCTGATGGGGGGATGACTGCGCAATAAAGCAACAGTTTTTAAAGGGCTATTGTCATACATACATTGAAATCACTGAGTGTGTAGTCAGCAAAAGCGGGACAGTAATTGAAGCCAGATTTTTCATAAAGTAATCGCGCCGACTTGTATGGCAGGTGGGAGCCGGTTTCTAGACTCACGCGTGTGAGTCCCGCAGACTTTGCAAAATCCAAAATATGGCTAACCATCGCAGTGCCAACCCCCTTACCCCTAGAGGCAAGGGCGGTGTGCATGGCTTTCAATTCTCCATGGTTTGGCTCAAAAATTTTTAGGGCACCAACCCCCAACAAGATCTCGTCTTCTCGCGCCGTAAAGACCGTGATGTACGGAGATTTCAATTGTTCAACTCCAAGAGCGAAGGAATGCTCTGGCGGAGTTACCAAGTGGCAAAAATCAAGATGAGTAGTGAGTAGCTGCTTTACATCAGGGGTCATAGGATCTTCGGCGGAAAATAACAGAGTCATCTTTCAACACCCATCGAGAACGCGTTTGCCCCAGTTTTGAATCATGGGCTTCCATGTCTTTATAAGCTCAGCTTCTGCTGCTCTCATTTCTGGTTGGATTGTAGACTTCCCCGAATCTTTAAAGGCGTTGTCGGCTTCGGCCTCCCACCATTTAACAATTTCCAGATCGATTTCAGGGTGAAATTGCACTCCGTAACTCGCACTGCCTAAGCGATAAATTTGATTCTCACATAATTCGCTAGAAGCTAAGAGGATCGCACCTGTTGGAAGTTTGGTGACCTGATCTTCGTGCCACTGCGCGACCGGTACTTGATTTTCAAATGTAAAGATTGGATCGGAAACTTCCAGTCGATTAACTGAAAAAATACCTACCTCGCCAATCTCGGCCCGCTCTACGCGGCCACCTCCTGCAACGGCAAGGAGTTGAGTTCCAAGACAGATTGCAAAAATTGGTATGTCACGATCAATAGCATCTTTGAGTAAGGCTTTTTCGCGTAAGAGCCATGGGTGAGCTTCATCGTCTGTTGCGTTCATATGTCCACCTAATGGCAGAAGTGCGCAAATCGAATCAGGAACTTGAGTGGGAACTTCTTCACCCGCGTATGCGCGCACAACTTCTATGGTGAAGCCAACTTCTTCCAACCATAACCCGACTAAATGCGGTGCATCAGTCTCGTCATTTTGAATAGCGAGAATTTTGAATAGATTTTCGCTCATTCCTTAGTTAGAGGTCACAGGGCAGGTGAGGGTACGAGTGATTCCTGGAACGGCTTGTACTCTGGCGAGAACTCCACGCCCAAGTTCTTCCATGCTGGGGGACTCGGCCCGCATGATCACATCGTAAGGACCTGTCACACCCTCGGCTAAGGTAACGCCGGCGATCTGAGAGATGGCTTTTGCGACACCGGAAGCCTTTCCGACATCGGTTTGGATCAAGATGTAAACCTGAACTGACATATGGACTCCTTTACTAGCAATTACCTCAGTTAATACGTGATCGGCTCTGATCCTTACGGGCTCTAGGCTACTCCCAGAACCTAGCGTCAGGGGAAGGGAATATCTATGGCTAGTGAATCAGAGCTCATAGCCGCGGTTAAATCGATCTTTGATACCTCCCTCTTGGAAGATAGAGTTTTGGTGGGAATTGGTGATGACGCTGCAGTCGTATCCCAACCCAAAGGAAAAATTGCGCTCGCAACGGATATTGTGATTGAAGGAGTTCACTTCAATCGGGAGTGGTCTAGCCTCTTTGAAATTGGCGCCAAGGTTACGGCAGCCAATCTTGCCGATATTTATGCCATGGGTGGTATTCCAGAGTTTCTATTAGTGGCCGCCGCTTTACCCCAAGGTTTTACCGTTTCCGAGATTCAAGAGCTGGCACGGGGAATCGTTGACGAAGCAGCGAAAGTAGGAGCGCGCGTCGTCGGAGGGGATATCACCGTCTCACCGAATTTGGTCATTTCAATTGCCGTCTACGGTTCCGTGAAAGAACCAATTCTGCAAAGTGGAGCCCGAGTCGGTGACCTGGTAATTATTAATGGCCTACCGGGTGCATCAGCCGCAGGGCTAATGCTTTTGCAGCAAGGAGTGCGCGATGAGAGAACCTGCGCGCACCGTCGCCCTTCTGTTGATTACATGGCCGCAAGAGATTTTGCGCTAGCCGGAGTTTCTGCCATGTCCGATGTCAGTGATGGATTGATCTCAGAACTTTGGGATATTTCACGAGCTTCTGGGGTTGGAATTGAAATTCGCACCGATGAAGATATTGATTTTCATGGCGGTGAAGACCACATTTTCGTTGCAACAATCTCACCGCATCTGCCTTTTCCCAGACAAGCCATTGAAATCGGTAGAGTTGTATTAGGTAAGGGAGTTCGAATTAATGGTCTCCCCGGCGTACACGAAGGCTTTAAGCATTTTCGAGAATAGCGCGCGCAAATGCCGGACGATCGGTCATCATCACATCAATGCGTTTTGTTTGGCAAAGTCGAATATCTGACTCTGAGTTGGCGGTCCATATAAATATTTTTTTCTTCTCCCGCCCCGGCTTCAAATGGACAAGTGCGGATACTGATGGGCCGAGAGAGGCGGAGTTTGCAAAGAAGCGCTGCCACAAGAAATTAATGAGATAGACGCGCTGCCAACCGGAGCTACGAACTCTTAGAAGTGCTAACCAGGAGAAGGACATGATCGAAATCGAGATCCCGCTTTCAGATATTTTCTCGCGGTAATTTTCAAGTTGCGCCATTAGTTCTCGCTCAATTGCTCCACCTGATGGAGTTGGGTGCTTGGTCTCCAGAGCAAGGTTTTTTTTATGCCTCATTGCAATTTCTAGAAGTTCTTCGAGTGCGAGAACTGGGTAAGCCTCCCTGATTTCCTGGAAGGTCGAATCTGCGATCACCAAATCACAATCGGCCACACGCTTCATATCGGCATCGTGCCAACAGAGGATCTTTCGATCTTTTGTTAAACGAAGATCAGTTTCAAACCCATCGGCGCCTTGCTCCACGGCAGCGATGTAGGCCTCCCGAGACATTTCAGGATAATCAAAAGAGGCCCCACGATGGGCGTAGATAAGGGGAAGATGAGGGTCCACGCGAGAACTCTAGGACTGAAGAGGGACTAAAGAAGACCGAAGAAGACCGAAGAAGACCGAAGAAGTTAGCGGAGCACCTTTCCAGCCTTAAGGCAGGATGAACAAACATTTTGGCGCTTGGTGGCACCCGCTACCAAAGTACGAACACGTTGGATATTTGGGTTCCAACGGCGGCGAGTCTTGCGCATGGAGTGTGAGACATTATTGCCAAAACTAGGGCCTTTGCCACAGATGTCGCAGTTCGATGCCACGAGGGCTCCTTTTATTCAGGTACGGTGGAATTCCAGTACGTATAGAAAGTCTAAGTGGGGAAGGTTACCGCTCCGAGAGGTTAAAGCACTAATCAAGAGCGTGAGATTGAGTCCCATTCTCCTAATTCTCTATGCAAGGCTTCGCACTTTGGCAGAATGGTGCCATGTCCACCCTAGATACCCTGCTTAAGAAAGAGCTGGGGGATCGGACT
>JAYVUF010000099.1:0-8320 GCA_043788135.1 Actinomycetes bacterium | reverse complement strand
CTCCATCCCCCATTTACATCTAGTCGAATTTTCATATCTGGCTGGAGATTTAGAACTGCTTCGACAACCTTGGACCCTTTTTCAAAATCATCGATTTTAATTTTGATGGTTGTACACCCAGAAAATCTTTCCACAATATCTCGAACGTGTTTCGGTTCCACAATTGGAAGAGTCCCATTAACTGGAATTCGGTCTCGATAAAGAGTGGGCCAGGGATGATTGGCTGCCTCCAGCGAGGCTTGCAACCAGGTAGCAGATTCTTGATCGTCATATTCAACGAAGGGACTGAACTCCGACCACCCGTGTTCTCCACGAAATATCGCCACTTCCCGCACCAAGATCCCACGAAACTCATTTCGGAGCGGAATTGCCAAAATCTGTAGCTCCGGGAAATATTTTTCGAGCATGATTAGGGACGGCGCGGAAATTTGTTGAAATCAGGATCGCGATTCTCTTTGAAAGCATCGCGACCCTCTTGGCCTTCCTCTGTCAGATAGAACAAGAGTGTCGCATCACCAGCAAGTTGTTGCACTCCTGCTAGTCCATCATCAGCAGCATTAAGACCAGCCTTCAATAGTCGCAAGGCCATCGGGGAATGTCTGAGCATCTCTCTGCACCACGAAACTGTCTCTGCTTCCAACTCTGCAACTGGAACTACCGTGTTGACAAGTCCCATCTCTAGAGCTTCATGAGCATCGTATTGACGACACAAGAACCATATCTCTCGCGCTTTCTTCTGGCCTATGTGAGCTGCAAGCAAGCCCGCTCCATAGCCACCATCAAAAGATCCAACCATTGGTCCGGTTTGACCAAATTTAGCGTTTTCGGCAGCGATGGTGAGGTCACACACAACATGAAGAACATGTCCTCCACCAACAGCCCATCCCGCGACCATGGCAACAACAGGCTTTGGCAATCTACGAATTTGTATCTGTAAATCCAATACATTCAATCGACCAATACCTTTTTTACCGAGAGCATCGCTACCGATGTATCCATCATCTCCGCGCACGTTAATATCACCGCCCGAACAGAACGCTTCAGTGCCCGCTCCAGTAAGGATAATTACTCCCACCGACTCATCGTCGCGGGCTAAAGAGAAAGCCTCTTGCAATTCAATAAGGGTTTCAGGGCGGAAGGCGTTGCGCACCTGCGGACGATTAATAGTGATCTTGGCAATACCCTCTGCACCCTCTGCAACTTCGTAAATAATGTCGCTGAACTTCTCCCTACCTTCAACAATTTCCCAGTGAGGAATTTCGCGGCTGCCTGGTTCACGCTTGAAAGGCTTACTCACACCCACTCCTCCTGCCCGCCCGATGTTCACTTCCAGTATTCCATTACAAGCAGATAGCCTACGGGGGCTATGGTTAATAAGTCACTGCGAGAGCTGATTGAAGTACCTCCAACGTGGTCAATTCCACATATTCAGAGCTCCTTGAAGTCAGCACTTGCAGGAACCGGGCCGGCCTTAGCCTTTGGAACTTCCGCCTTTAAATCGGTAGACCTATCGATCTGTGTTGTGATTCCGACTAGTGGGTCGACGGGTTCACCGAAAGAGGTTTCATTAACCCCGGAAGCGCTGAAGGCAAGCGCTCTGGCCTCACACCAATTTTTAGAGGCAAGGCACTCTGAACGATGGTCACTTATGCTCCCGACGAATCACATCGCCGGTGTCAATGTTTTGGTTCGTGCCATTGAACTTGGGACCGAGATCGCAACAGGTGATTTTGAATATACATCTATCGTCCCCACCCAACTTTTCAGAGCGCTGGGCGAAGGAGGGGAACTACTGGTGTCACTACAAAATGCAAAGGCGGTATTGGTTGGCGGAGCTGCAGTCAGATACGAACTCTTGGAGAGCGCAAGGGAGTGTGGAATCAATGTTGTAACAACCTATGGAATGTCAGAGATGAGTGGGGGATGCGTGTATGACGGCCAACCTCTAAGTGGCGTTGAAATTGAAATTCGGGAAGGTGATCGAATTGCTCTTCGAGGTCCCATGCAGGCCACAGAATATTTAGGCGCAGCAATTCCTCTTGCGGACAGCGCGGGGTGGTTTGTTACTAACGATGCCGGAGAAATCAAAGACAACAAGCTCACTGTTTTTGGTCGAATCGATGACCTCATTATTTCTGGTGGCGAGAAAATTTCACTGAGCGCAATAGATGGATTTTTAAATAGCAAAGAGCCTAATACGTTCATGAGTTGTGCTATTTCGAGTCAAGAGTGGGGGCAGGCGCTCTGCCTTGCTAGCTCACGATCTATCAATCAGAGCGAAATCTCACTTCTCTTAAGAGAGAGATTTGGCAACTACAGCGTCCCCAAGTATTTCTTAGCAGATATTGCTTTACCCCAGACTTCGATTGGGAAACCAGATCGTCAGAGTTTGACTAAAATGTTTGAGATGATAAACCTATGAGTGCTTCAAATATTTGGATCGCAGGCGCCCGACCACGAACCTTGCCCGCTGCCATTGCACCAGTCCTAGTTGGAACATCGCTTATCAGACGAGATCATCACTCCATTAATTATTTAAATGCAATACTCGCACTCTTAGTGAGCCTCTTACTTCAAATAGCCGTTAACTATTCCAACGATTACAGCGATGGAATCCGTGGAACCGACAACAATCGAGTGGGTCCAACGCGATTGGTTGCTAGTGGGTTAGCTACGGCCCGGGCGGTAAAGTCCGCTGCGCTTATATGCTTTGCACTCGCTGCTCTCTTCGGAGCTATCCTTGCACTCCGGGTTTCGTGGTGGCTTCTGCTGGTGGGTTCGCTCAGCATCCTTGCCGCCTGGACCTATACCGGCGGTGCACGCCCATATGGATACCTTGGATTTGGTGAAATATCTGTCTTCCTCTTCTTTGGCTTGGTCGCAACTATGGGAAGTTACTTTGTGCAGTCAGATCGGATTTCTTGGCAAAGTTTTCTGGTTTCTCTCCCAGTTGGAGCACTGTCGTGCTCACTTCTGGCTATTAATAATTTAAGAGATCTTCCCAATGACTCCCTCGTGAGTAAGAAAACACTGGCGGTGCGCCTGGGAGATAAGCGCGCTCGCCTGGCGTTCATAGCCCTTTTGTTGGGCTCTCACCTGGCGGCAGTTCTGGTGGCGTTCATAACACCGTGGAGCTTAATAACTTTGCTCTTTTTCCCAATAACTTCTCAGATTATTAAGGAGATTCAAAAAGGGGCGAGCGGTCCGGAACTAATACCTTTGTTAGGCAAGGTCGGTAAATTGCAGTTATTCCTTTCAACTTCTCTAGCACTCGCACTTCTACTTTAGCGAGTAAACTCATGACCATGTTGGATTTCCTTTTAACTCTGGTGTTTATCGCGGTTTGGCTCTATGGGTTATTTGACTGCGCACGTAACGATCAAGAATCTGTTCGTAGCCTGCCTAAATGGGCTTGGCTTCTTATCATCATCTTATTTAATTGGTTCGGCTCTGTAGCCTGGTTTTTACTTGGTCGCCCCAAGACCGTCATTCGCACTCGTAAGCGTCCTGGCACAATTATTCCACCTGACGACAATCCCGAGTTTCTTAAAAGACTTTAATTTTTATAAGCCGGAGTAAGTGTGCAGACCAGTTCCCCAGATATTTACCCAGATATAGTTAAAGAGAAATGTCGAGCCAGCAAATATACATAACCATGCGGCTCGACGACCGCGCCAACCCACGGTTACACGAGCGTGGAGATAAGCGGCATAAGCGACCCAGGTGATAAAAGCCCATGTCTCCTTGGGATCCCAACTCCAATATTTACCCCACGCCGATTCCGCCCAGATGGCGCCAGCAATGACGGCAAATGTCCACAGTGGAAATACAAAAGCCACAAGACGATAAGAGAGTTGATCCAAACTTTCTAGCGTTGGAATTTTACTCGCCCATCGGGGACGGCCTCCTTTTGATTCATAGCGCTCTAAAATCAGATATGTCGCTGCTACTAAGTTAGCTACTAGGAAAACTCCACCAGAGATAATCGCTGCCAACACATGTATCGCGAGCCACGGAGACTTGAGCGCTGGAACTAGCGGTGCGCTGGGACGATATAGAACGGTAATAGCAGTTCCCAAAGTAATTAATACCGAAATTGATACGGGCAAGCCCAGCCAACGCACTTTATATTTCCAAAAGGCAAAGAGATATGCAGCGTTTAACATGAGAGCCCCTGTAATGGAGAACTCATACATATTTCCCCACGGAACGCGATGAGCCGAAAGACCGCGAGTAACAACGGCTACAAATAAAACCACAAATCCAAGAGTCATCATCGCGGTTCCGACCCGACCCGCTCTCACAGTTTTACTGAAATCAAATTGAGTTTTATTATTCTCTTCTACATTCTTCACCGACCAAGAAACTTCAAAGGCGTGAGCAAAGAATGCGATAGCGAAGATCACCAAGCAGGCATAAATGGAGTCATTTGAAAAAAATGCAAGATTAGTAGATGTCATTGAACCTCTCCTTTATTTTCCATTAGGTTTAAGAAGGGCCTGTGCCAGAGCCTTCAGCTCCTCTTCCAGTCCAGGAATCCCATTCTTGGCAAGGCCAGCAATTTCAACATCCTCACCCACCTTTACCCAAATCCGACGTTGGCGTGTGAAAAGTGAGATCAGTAACCCCAAGATTGCGAAGATCGCACCGAACAATGCATATAGTTTGCCTGGATCATCGACAATCTGCAGGTTGACCCAAGCCTTCCAGCCGTCAAATGTGATGCTTCCAACACCAAAATCATAGGTACTACCTAATGTGAGCGCCTTTAACCCAATTTTAACCATCTTGGAGGTATCCAGTGAATAGACGGATTGCGGCACTCCGCTATCTAGACCCAAGTTGCCTTTCCAGGCCGAGAGAACCAAACGTGGATCCAACACCTCAGGGTATGACGAGAATATTCCACGGGTGACGCTGCTTTGAGCTGTTGGGATAAACGAGGCGATAAAACCTACCTGGGGCTTCATATCCGGAACCTTTATTGCACCTAGTGAACTTAAATTGGCATCTTGCGGAAGAAAAATGACAGGACCTTGAAAAGTAATGTGTCCAGTCGCATCGCGCACAGTAACAATTGGCGAATATCCATCAGCCTGCAAGTAAACCTTGGTACTACCTGATGTCCACGGCTTATTCACCTTGATAAGCACAGTCTTGGGAGTAGTGCCAATTGGGCTCGAGATACGAGTAGTTAAGAGGAAATCTTTGGGTTGACTCGTAGCAGCATCGTAAGTTGCTGCAAAATTTGTGACGTTAAGAGAAAATGGAACAAGTGAACCCTCTCCTTGAAATTTGCCAAAACTTAAATTGTCATATGAAGTAGGGGTATTAACGAATCGATCACCAACATTTAATATGGTTTCCCCCCTCATACCGAAGAGTGAACCCAAGGCTACCCCCACCAAAATCAAAATAAGAGAGAGGTGAAAAAGCAGATTTCCGGTTTCCCGCCCATATCCCTTTTCAGCAGAGATTGCACTCGCTTCCATTCGAACTCGAAAGTGATGGCGCTTTAGCCACTTTTTAGCTTCTTCTAACGCTTCCGCTGAGTCAGTAGATACAACTCGATACCCCTCCATGCGTTCTAAAAACCTAGGAGTGAGCGGAGGCTTCTTTCCAATCGCGCGTAGGTGGTGAAAAGTTCGTGGCAGCACACAACCAATCAGTGAGATAAAGAGCAGTAAGTAGATTGCGCTAAACCATGGTGAGGCATAGACGTTAAAGAGATGTAACCGATCCATCCACTTCGCAAGGGTGGGATCATGTTTGAAATAAGAATCGACCATCTGCGGATTTTGATTTCGTTGCGGGAAGAGTGAACCAGGTATAGCGGCTACCCCTAGCAACATGAGCAAGATAAGGGCCGTCCGCATGCTCGTTAACTGGCGCCAAGCCCATCTAGATAGCCCTATTAACCCAATGTCTGGTACTGAATTACCTTCTAAATTAGGATTCTTGCTCATCACACCACCGGAATAAAGCCAGAGATGCTAGAGCGAATCAAATTAATAAGATCTCCCCACAATCCAGTTACCTGTAAGAAACCTATTATTACCAAGAAAATCCCGCCAAAAATAGTTAAGAGATTGCCGCGGCGGGAGATAAATCGACGCAATTTGGCTGACTGATCGAAGAATAACCCCACCGCAATAAATGGAGTTCCGAGACCAAAGCAGTAACCCACACTTAAAATTGCACCTCGCAGCGCGCTAGAACTTTGAAAAGAGAGCGCCTGCACCGCTCCGAGCGTTGGTCCAATGCAAGGAGTCCAACCCAACCCAAAGAGAAATCCCAAAAGTGGTGCGCCAAGTAATCCAGTCGTAGATTTCCAGTGCGGTTTAAAAGAACGATAAAACTTTTGATTGAATAGGAATACTCCGCCCATCAACATGGTCAAAACTCCCAAGACAATTTGTAACCATCTAGAGCCACTAGAAATCTTGGCGCCAAGGGAACCAAAAAGCGCCCCGTAACTTATAAAGAGAACGGAGAAACCCAGAACGAAGAGAATGGCTCCGAGTGCGGTGCGACCTTTATTCTTCACATCAGTCATGCCCGTTGAGTAGGCGAGATATCCGGGTACCAATGGAAGAACACAAGGAGAGAAGAAGGATATCAACCCGGCGATTACCGCAACAATAAGTGCAAGAAGAAGGTTTCCAGAAAGCACCTGATGTACAAAAAAATTATGCATGAGGTGGGTCCTTCAAGATCCTGTCGAGAAGATTGGTGAGTAGCGCAACGGTTACTTCTCCACTTACACGCGCTGCCACATAACCATGTGAATCAATAATTATGGTAGTCGGGATTGCGTTAGGAACTAATGAGTTTCGAAATTTTGCTAAAACGGAGTCATCGGTAAAGGTGGGGTAAGAAATTTTGAATCTCTTCACGAAATCACGCGCTGAAGAGACGTTATCGCGGGTTAAAATTCCTGCAAACTGCACTCCTTGTGATGCGTATGTTTTTGCAAAGTCAGAGAGCAGTGGAGCTTCTGCTCGACATGGTGAACACCAAGAAGCCCAAACATTCAGGACTGTAACCTTGCCAATAGGTAGTGAGAGGTTCCCATTTTCTAAAGTTGCTCCAGAGATAGCTGGTGCCAACTTTCGATCTGAAGCCTTTACATAAATAGCGACCCCATCACCAGAAACAAATGCGTTTTGATTTGCGGGAGATACTCCCCCGGTTGAACAACCAGTTAAAAGGAAAAGTGATGCCAATACAACTAAAGCTAGCCGTTTCATTTCTTCCCCGGCAAGACAGGCAAGAGGTGGCGAGCCGGCTCTGAATAACTCACCCCTTCAATATCCCCAGCACTATCTAGATGAAAACTTGTTACAGAGGCCAATGTGCATTGACGTTTGCGAGGATCATGCAGCATGCGGCGACCTTCTACTGCAGATCGTAAGATCCAAATAGGTAATTGATGCGATACTGCAAATGCATCCAAACCTTCCGCTGCATCTCGAGCTGCAAAGAGAGCAGCCAACATGCGAGAAACCTGCTCCTCGTATGGCTCCCCCCAAGATGGAATCCAGGGACGAGTGAGGTGACGCCACGAGCTCGGATGTCGAAGTACACCAGAGCCCATTTCAAATTTCTTTCCTTCAAAAATATTTGCAGCTTCAATCAAATTATCGTTGGTAATAATCGAAAGGCCGTGTACCTCTGCGAGAGGTCGCGCCGTTTCCTGCGCGCGCTGTAAAGGTGAGGCAAATACCGCCCCCACATTAAATTGTTTAGACCACTCTGCGATGTTGGTTGCCATCTCTTGGCCACGATCAGAGAGGTGCCAACCCTGTTGACGGCCATAAAGAATCTTCTCAGGATTATGGACCTCTCCGTGCCTCAAGAAGTGAACGGTGGGAGCCATAGGGTAAGCATAAAGCAGGCTCATCACTTCGCCTGCGCCGGGTTTACAAAAGATTGGTTACGCTAAGGCTATGGCTCAACGCAAGCGAGTAGCTTTCTTTGATGTCGACAATACTTTGATGCGAGGTTCCTCACTATTTTTTCTCAGTAAAGGGATGTACCAAAGGGGCTTCTTCACTAAGAAAGATATTTCAAATTTTGTGATGGCAAATCTGCGCTATCGACTCTCGGGTATCGAAAACAAAGAGGAAATTGCCAAGATTCAAGGAGCCGCTTGCGAATTTTTTCGTGGTCACGATGCCTCGATTATTGAGAAGATGGGTATCGAGGTGTACGACCAGTATGTATCCCCGGCTCTATGGCAAGGAACGATTGAAATTGCAAATAATCACCTTGCTCACGACGAAGAGGTGTGGCTCGTCACGGCCACTCCCAAAGACCT
>JAYVUF010000098.1:0-2197 GCA_043788135.1 Actinomycetes bacterium | reverse complement strand
AGCCATGCGACTCCTTCAACATCAAGATGGTTGGTTGGCTCGTCGAGCAATAACAAATCAAGGTCATCAATGAGAAGTTTTGCTAAGCCAACCCGGCGTCGCTCACCGCCCGAAAGGGCCGCAAACTTTCGATCGAAAAGTTCATCTGAATGACCACCAAAAAGGCCGTCAAAAATTCCCCGAATCCCCGCTTCGCTTGCCCATTCGTGCTTTTCTTTATCGCCGAGCACAACATCCCGTATCGTGGAATGTGGATCGGCAAAGTCGATCTGCGAGAGCAGCCCTACTCGAACCCCACCCGCGCGAGTGACTCGGCCTTTTTCAGGCGGCTCTAAACCTGCCATCACACGCAAAAGGGTGCTTTTCCCAGAGCCATTTCGACCGACTATCCCAATTCGGTCACCCTCAGCTATTCCAAGGGAGACATCCACCAGTAAATTCTTTATATCAAAAGACTTAGAGACGGCCTCGAGATTTACTAAGTTACGGGCCATTCTCAGAGTCTACCGAGGTTCATCCAATCAAATTTTCTGGAACCTACCAATATGCTTACCGCCATGTCTCATTGGATTCACACCGCCGCTGACTGGCTGGTTGCGAATAACCTGCAAACTCCTCTATTTATTCTCCTTATCTTTTTTGCATTTATGGAAGCCGCGGCTTTCGTAGGCTTCATTCTCCCCGGTGAAACTTCGCTCATCATCGGCGGAGTGCTTGCGCAAAAGGGAGTCTGGCCATTGTGGGCTTTTCTGCTTGCCGCAATCGTTGGTGCAATTGCCGGAGACACTGTCGGATACGCAGTGGGCAAACACTTCGGTCCGCGGATAGAAGTTTCGCGACTAGGTCGCCTCGTGGGAGCAAAACGCTGGAGGTTGGGACAACGAATATTCGACAAATATCACAGCGGGGCAATCTTTTTTGGAAGAGCACAAGCTATCTTGCGAGCCTTAGTTCCGGCACTCGCTGGGATGAACCACGTCCCTTACCGCACCTTCCTCAAATGGAACGCTGCCGGAGGGATTGTATTTTCCACGATCGTAGTTTTACTAGGCTACGAATTTGCGGATCGCTTGGCCCAATTGGAGAACGCCCTTAAATACTGGGCAATCATCTTCCTGGCAGTTGTCGTTGGAATTATCTTCTACTTAAAGCATAAACTGGAAGAAGTCATTGAAGCCGAATAAACGGATTGGATACCTTATGAAAAAAATAAATCGCCGAACGTTTATCGCTTTTGTCTCCGCAATGATTCCGTCGGTCCTGTTGGGAAGGGCAGATGCAGCCACTTCTTCATCTGGATCTCTATTAGCTAAATCATCAGCTATTAAAGTCGGCCAGACTCAGGTCTACGGAGCAAAGGACTCTAATGGAGTCACTTTTGAAGTTGTGCTGACCCGTACCTCAAAAGGTTTAACTGCTCTTAATGGAACCTGTACTCACCAGGGGTGTCAGGTAGATTTAAAGAAAAAAAGTTTAATATGTCCATGTCATGGATCAATATTCAATCCGAGCACGGGCGCGGTTGTTATGGGTCCTAACGGAAGTTCCAAGACTTCCATCCAGCCCTTAACTAAATATACGGTAATCGAAAAGTCAGGCAACATTTACATCAAGTAGCTGCTGACAAAAACTTTCAGAGATTGCGACTATGACACAGACATACAAGCTCCGTAGCAGTCAGTGGTTTAACGGAAATGACGAGGTTGCGCTCTCGCATAGAGTTGTCATGGCCTCGGTCGGATACAACGTTGAACCAGATAACGATCGACCAATAATTGGAATAGCTGATTCCTCAAGTGAATTAAACCCCTGCAATCTCCCCTTACGCGATTACATCGAGGATATTAAAGCTGGCGTGATTGAGGCCGGTGGTATTCCGCTTGTCTTTCCCGTGATGTCTTTGGGGGAAGATCTGATGAAGCCCTCTGCCATGCTCTACCGCAATCTGCTTTCCATGGAGATTGAGGAGTACATCCGCTCTTATCCACTTGATGGAGTGGTGCTATTGGCTAATTGCGACAAGAGTGTGCCCGGCGCTTTAATGGGTGCGGCAAGTGCAAATATCCCCGCCATTATGTTCACAGCTGGCGCACGACCAGCTGCAATCTACCGCGGAAAGAAGATCGGAACCGGAACTGATCTTTGGCGAATGTGGGCTGATTTTCGATCAGGCAAAATATCGCAAGAAGAGTGGAAT
>JAYVUF010000097.1:0-3193 GCA_043788135.1 Actinomycetes bacterium | reverse complement strand
TATTGGTGGTTAGTCGCGCAGTGCCTCTTGTGCGGTTGCCTTGGCTGCTGACGCTCCAAAGGTCGAGCCGTTGTAAATGCTGTCTTTGATCTTCCGTAGTGCTTCGCGGTATCGGATATGCGGAGGCGTTGTGCGATTTAATTCTGGATGCTCTATTCTGTATAGGTTCATTAGGTGTTCTACGGTGCCTCCCAAGTGTTGCATGTGGCGCATTGTATCCATGTTAGGGGGGAGTTTCCTTTGCCGCCTTCATATGAGAGCGATCAATCCAGCGGACCAACATACCAACTGTCACATCTTCTGTTTCGTGTAAAGCGTTCATTTTGATATCTCACGTACCTCCCTTAATAGTGGTAGAAAGCCGTGAAATGTCTTCTACAGGTCGTTGCCAGTTGCACGGACCACAAGAGGGCCTAAGGTTTTCCAATTCATCCCCTCCACCCATGCAGATAGGGCGAAGGTGGTCCACGGTGAACTCCTTGAAAGAAAGGATTTTACCACAGTGGTAACACTGAATGCTACGCTCTCCAGAAGTAAACTCGACTGAGTATTCTTCCCAAACCATATTGCGCCGTATTCCGCTCGTATAGCCGCTGCCACAGGTAATGATGCTCTCTACTTCGCGGCATATGTTGCGCAGTTGGCAGCGCATCCCTTCATGGGCGTTTTTCAGGATGTTATGGGCGGTAGAAAGGTGGGCAAGCTGCTTCTCGTGGTTTCTGCGGATGCTTCGAAGGAGCGCGATCTCTGACTTTGCGGCCATTTCTCGGGCCTGTCCACCACGACCAAAAGCCTTTTTGGGAGTCGCGACACGCACCCTAAGCGCTTGCATTTCCGCTTCCAGCACGGTAAGCGCTTGTTGATCTTCTGTATTCATGGGAAACTGGGGTGTGTTAATTTCCGGTGGGCGGCTCGACGTTGTCGGTATTCCTCCCCGCGAATCTGGTTGCATTTGTAGCAACTCAGGACCCCAGGACGTGATATTGGCTCTGGGCGCATGACGTTCGAGCCTTCCACTAGATGGTCGAACGTCGCCATGTCGTCTGGTGATTGTTCTCCCTTGGCTGGTACGATTCGGCGCGTGAGGATTCCACACCAGCGGCACGTCTGGCTCACCGCAAACAACCGGTCAAGTTTGCTTCGATTACCCATGGGTTTGATATTTGGAGGTAACGGCACTAGGGGCGACGGCTACTTTGTTTGCACTCATATGGTATGGTAGTCCGCATTAGTTACCTTGTCAATACAGATGGCAGTTCAGGTCCGCCCATGCGAAAGCCAGATTATTAGCCTCCTCGTGGGATAAGGCGTCATCGCATCCATCCCAAAAGCGTACGACATCCTCTTTCTTAGGGAAGGTACCTGCGTAAGCGTATGGGTACTTCATTTGCACACCACCCATAAGGCTATCAATGAGCGCCATTTTGCGCCTCTCATCGGCCCTCATGAACTCGTTCTCGGTAAGCTGTCCAATCCAGACTCTCAGGACCTCCTTGGCCGTGCAGGAGTTGCCATTAACATCGATGAACGCGTCTTGAGGTTGTTCTCTCATGTCCTTATAGCTACAATGTTCTTAAACGCTCGGCCATGACTCACCTATGTTCATTAGCTTCATTGCAGACTCAATTGGAGTCCATCTTCACCCATCTCGCCTCTCAGACTGCATATTTTTATTTTCATGTTATTTACGCACTTTAGGGTGGCGAGTTGTTTCACATGCCTTTAGGCAACGAGAGACGTAGTTAGCGGTCATTCATAATTATAACACAGGTTAATGGTGCTGTCAAGTCCTCGCGACCTCTTTTAGATAGATCTTCCCCCCTTGGGTCCGTCCGGTGATTGTTCCTTTGAGGTTGAATTTCCTGTCTTCCATTCGCGGGAAAGCTTCTAGGAATTGCTTCCGTAGTGCTGGAGTAACAGTCCCTCGGCCTAAGGCTCGGAGCATGTCGGCGGCGAGCTTGTCTTTTTGGGGGATATCTGACAATTTTGTGATAGGGTCGTTTGTCATCTCAGTGAAAATTGATTTAGGTTTATTGATAGTAACGGTTATGACTGACAGGGAGTTTGACCTTGATTATTTGGTCAGGAAGGCGGTTTTGCACCAATTTTTGGCTCCCTCGGTTGGGTTGGTTGTGCCGCAGAAAGGATATGGTGATAGAATATCTTGATTACCCATTATCGGTATAAGTAATTTGCGTTAGTTGCTGCCAAGTCATCAACATTGGGTGTATTATCTCCAAAGAGGACTTTAATCGGGGTTATCGATTCGAGGCAGCATTTATGCTTGATCATGAGTTGATTGTGCCACATCAGTGCCGATGGATCACCGCGTCTTCTTGCTTTGAGTACTTCCTCCCCCACTTTGTAAGGGTTTCCCCATTTTGTTGGCCGCGATACCTTCACGGTGTTCGGCGGCATCCTCCACCCCTTCCGGCGCGAGAGATGCACCCGGACTGGTGAACCATCGTCTGGAATCAACCGCTCAGAGCTATCAGTAGAGAAATTCATGGTGCAGTGTTCGCGGTTGATTTAGACGAAACGTTCGTCCCACGAGATTGAGGCGCACACGCGAGTGCATGTAGCAGTCTTGTATGCGCCCGATCGATTCCAGATTTTGCGGATTCAATGTTTCCAGCGCCTAGTTCCAGTTCCATGTGGGCGGCGTTCAGCTCATCGAGCGCATGGTTGACTTCATCCACCCAAAGAGGACGAGACAACCCCTTGTCTTTCGGTTGCTCATGTGGGAGGGGCTTCGATTTTATTGTTTCATTTTCCATGATTTATTACTTCGTTTCGGGGTGTGTCAGATCAGCGTTAGAGGGACGCAGGAAACTGAGGCCATGGCCGTATTCAACCTGCGCAAAACATCGTGCAGGAAGGACAATTCATCGCATAATGAAATTATTAGAGGAAGATGAAACTGTTGAAATTGTGAAAGACGGTCGTGGCAAAAAAGGCGGGCGGACATGGCAGTTGACTGAATCGGCGCGTGTTAAAGCCAAAGCTGAGAAGGAGGCCAAACTGTGCGGCGAACATCTCCCAAAATTGGTCGCAATGATTCTTGTCCGTGTGGCAGCGGGCGAAAACACAAGGCTTCTGCGATTTGAGCCTGAGTGGTCATAGTATTATTGGGTGATGGCGCAGCGGCAGCGCATTGGGTCTAGGGTGTTGTGTCCAGCTTGTTTGAGAAGGT
>JAYVUF010000096.1:0-3649 GCA_043788135.1 Actinomycetes bacterium | reverse complement strand
GAAGCAACACTTATCGAACTCGGGGGTGCGATGCGCGTATGTCCTGCCGACCAGAGTCAGCACCATCCACGCACCGACCCCGCCATAATAGTTTTAGTAAAGGACGAAGCAGATCGATTGCTTTTGGGTCGTCAAAGTGTTTGGCCGGAGAAGCGATTTTCCAATTTCGCTGGATTTGTAGAGCCAGGGGAATCCTTCGAGCAATGCGTTGTCCGAGAAGTTGCGGAGGAATGTGGCGTTGTTGTTCACTCAGTTCATTACCTCGGTTCTCAACCATGGCCCTTTCCCGCATCAATCATGATTGCATTCGAGTCTCTCACCTCAGATCCTTCTACTGCCAAAGCCGATGGAGAAGAAATTGTTGAGATTCGGTGGTATTCGCGGGATGAGATGCGTCGTGCTGTCGCAGAAGGCGAACTCTCACTTCCGCCGCGAATAAGCGTTTCTCGGCGCATGATCGAACACTGGTACGGACCAAATGCGCGAATCGAATTGAGTCGGGATGGAGAGTGAAAATCTCGGCAGGGTAAACCACTTAGAGTCTGGTTTAAATTTAAATACCCAAGGAGCCGTCAACGAAATTAGAGCAGAGGAAATTCTGGCCGCTCTTGATGAGGATCAACGCGAAGTTGCGCTGGCGACTCGTGGGCCCGTATGCATCATTGCGGGTGCAGGAACGGGTAAAACTAAAGCAATAACGCATCGAATTGCTTACGGCGCTGCCATTGGCACGATGAATCCGCAAAGAGTTTTAGCTCTAACCTTTACGGCGCGTGCCGCGGGGGAGATGCGGGCTCGACTGCGCTCGCTGGGCGTTCCGACGGTTGCGGCGCGCACGATCCATTCAGCCGCACTAAAGCAACTTATCTATTTCTGGCCCGGTGTATTCGGCGGAAGAACTCCCGATCTGCTAACTACCAAGACTTCCTATGTGAAGGAAGCGATTTCTCGAGCTGGCCTGGTTGGCCAAATTGGTAACTCTTCACGAGATCTCTTGCGAGATATTGCAAGTGAAATCGAGTGGGCAAAAGTTTCTGAAATTGGACCCTTGGATTACATTGCAGAATCGAAAGGGAGATCTGAGCGCGCTCGTATTAATACCGGACAACTCGCACAAGTGTATGAAGCGTACGAAAGTCTAAAACGACAAGAGCGCACCATTGATTTTGAAGATGTACTTTTGCTCACTACCGCCATGATCGAAGAAGTCCGCGAAGTGCGCGAACAGGTGCAGGATCAATATCGATTTTTTACAATTGATGAATATCAGGATGTGTCACCTTTGCAACAACGCCTTATTAACGCGTGGTTGGGCAACCGACAGGAACTGTGTGTCGTTGGAGATCCGGCGCAAACCATTTACTCCTTCGCAGGTGCAACGCCAACTTTCTTGAATTCCTTTGCAGGACGCTTTCCTGAAGCGCAAGTCATACGGCTCACTACGGGATATCGCTCTACCCCCGAAATCACTTTCACTGCGAATAATGTTTTGCGTAGTGGATCGATGGGCCAAGAGATTACGGCGGTCAGCGAACATGGGGCGCACCCCACCGTTCGCGAATACAAGGACGAAACTGCCGAAGTTGCTGGCGTTGTGGAAGAAATTCGGAAATTAGCGAGTGAAGGTGTTGCCTTGCAAAATATTGCAGTCCTGGCGCGCACAAACGCGCAACTAGGAGCGATTGCAAGTAAATGTTTAGCAGAAAAAATTCCTTATCAGGTACGCAATAACGAGCGGTTTTTCGAGCGAAGTGATGTCCGCGATTTTCTAAAGGGAGTAAGGCAGGCCTCTGTTATTCCAACTCAAGGCGCCAATTGGTTAGATGAATTGCGCACCCTTGCGCAACCATTCATCACATCTGCAGTGACCGATGGCGCCACTGCCCTGCTTCATCTCGCCTACGAACTTGATGCGGACCCAGCTTTCACACCCAAAAGCCTGCGCAGTTACTTGCGGGAAGTCGAAGAGCGGGCTGAACAAAATAACCCGCCAGTAATGCCGGTAACAACTCTTGCCACGCTGCACGCTGCGAAAGGGTTGGAGTGGGATCATGTTTTTCTCATCGGCGTCAGTGAAGGCATCCTGCCGACCAATGAAAATTCAGTGGCCGAGGAGCGCCGCTTGTTTTATGTGGGAATTACCCGCGCGCGTCTGAATTTGGTGTTGAGTTACCGTCCGCGTCCGAGTCGTTTCCTCGATGAGATTGGGTCACGTAGAAATTCATAAATCAATTTGCATGAAGGCGGGTTTGTGCTTTACTCTTTAGCACCACTCAATCACTGTGATTGATTGTGAGCACGAATGGAGCACAAAATGCATTTGTTTACGCATAAATTTGTGACTATTTCGTCTGCTCGTAATAACTCCCACACACTTACCGCCACTTACGCGACTAAGCGCACAGCTTGGTATCCCGCATTTGGCGATACGGCCACTTGGAGCCCACTCGGTTAAAACCCGATAAGGACCCCAAGGGCCACGAATCCACAAAGGATTCGGGCCCTTTTTCTTTTGTATTCAACACTGGGAGACCAGTAGAGATGAGGTGAGGACAATGACTGTTCTATTTAGCGAACTATTGGTACCTGGTTGGGCGAACACCGGCACCAAGATCGGACTCGACGACGTTACGGGCGCATACGGATCGCCAACAGCATTCGCCTTGCCTTGTCACAGCGCTGATCCAGAACTTTTCTTTTCCGAGATCGCGTTGCAAATTGATGTCGCGAAATCACTCTGCATGCAATGCCCAGTGAGTGCGCAATGTCTGGCAGCTGCGCTATCTCGCGAAGAACCGTGCGGCGTATGGGGCGGAGAGCTCTTTGAAGATGGCGTAGTTGTGGCGCGTAAACGTACCGTTGGTCGTCCGCGCTTAACTCCGATCAGCAATGACGAAGAGCGTTCGACAGCAGCCTAATCTTTACCAATTACAACCGCAGCCTGGGTGGCGAGTGAAGATACTTCGCTCGCTACCACAGGGGTTGTGATAGTCAATGCGATCACTGGCACCGACCAGCGATGATTTTCCGCTGTCGATGAAACGAAGTATTTCCAGCGCCGCTAATCCAGCTACATAGTGAGCAACGGAGACAGGAACTTCATTTGGGGCGCTCGTTGCAAGATGCCACGAGACTTCTTTCCAGGCTTCATTACTTTCATCTTTGCTCATAGAGAGACAGCGCGAGCAAGGTGACTCTCCAGGGATGACAAAGGGGCCGATGGTGATAGAGGCGCCATCGGGGTTATCAATAAAGAGGTGAGGAGTTCCGCGACTGAGCCATTCCTGAACTCGCTCAGCCTGTACTGGACCAACTGATACCGCTACTGATTTGAAACCTTCCCTGGTTCTGCTCATGGGCGAATTTGCTGGCGCGGGAAAAAGGGAAAGGTCGCGTATGCATTCAGCGAGGCGATCCTGAATCGACAGTCCTATATCTGTAGTGCCAAGAAAATTTGCGGCGAGGTCAGTCTCCATAATTGTTCTGGCCTCCTTAATCACTATACGAGTGGAGGAGACACCACTTGCGAGCAGTATTCCAAAAAGTAAAATTGCGATCCGTGAGTCACCGTAGATATCCACGGCGGAGTTGCGTCGCGCACCGACCATCCCAACGCCACCGTCGCGCACCTGCGGAAGCCAAGTCGTGA
>JAYVUF010000095.1:0-2597 GCA_043788135.1 Actinomycetes bacterium | reverse complement strand
GTTCAAGAAACACGACATACAAACTATGTTGAACTCTAGTCATGCTAACCCCGTTGTTGATGCGGAAAACACGATCAAAGGCGAAGCCAGCGATGACGATGACCGGCCTATAAAAGTAGGCGACGAAATCATTGGTATCCAAGGCGTAAACGGTGGTTATGCTGGCACGGTGACAAAAATTACGAGAGATGGGAAGTACAGGATTTTGCATTATAGCGGTGTGGACGGCAAGAAAAGAGCCACCCCAGAGTATAACGCCCAAAAGACTGACTCCCCAGGGGGAAAGTCACATGTCAAATTCCACGCTGACAGGAACCGTCCTAAGGGTTATACCGACGACCCTAATGCTGACTTCCCGATTGATGAATCTAAGCTCGCCGAACGCCTTATTGAAGGTAGCTGGCGTGACGACCCCGCAGAAGCGGGACGTGCTGACCGTCAGTTGAATGGGATGCAGGGTGGTGCGGACAGTTGGCGCAATAATCGACCCGTTGAAGCTTATGGCGTTCGCGGTATGAAGTCCCTTAGGTGGCAAAAGACGTTTAAAAACGTAGAGCAACTCAACAAGTGGGTGGACACCCACGACGCCGAAGTACATGGCACTCG
The DNA here is from genome assembly GCA_043788135.1 of Actinomycetes bacterium. Lineage (GTDB taxonomy): Bacteria > Actinomycetota > Actinomycetes > Nanopelagicales > Nanopelagicaceae > PALSA-747. Next base: position 1,991 of record JAYVUF010000095.1, on the reverse strand, counting down.
CGACGTGGAGGATGCTCGGAGCGGAAGGCTCTCACCTGCCATCCGGCAAGAGTCTAAGTTGAATGAGAACAGCTACGCGCTCGCTTTTGGAGAACCCCCAGCAGATGTTCGCGAGCAAGTGGAGACTTTTACATTTGATCTTATATGTGCCTTCTCTGCATCAGCGAGTGAAGAGGCGAACGAGAAAGCGATACAAGCATTAGCTCCACAGGTGTCTCAGCTTAAACTAACAACGCCGGAAAAAGCTTATATCCTTGATTACTGCTACCACCATGCTAATGAGAATTTTTACGAATATGAAGATGACGGTGAACTGCACAAGGATTATAGCGACTGTTACCAGGCCCAGGACCACGTCCTTGAGGAAGTGGTAAAGCTCTTGAAGTCTGCTCCAAACCACACTACCCAACACACAGCGACTCAACACGCGGCTCAACATACAACCGATTTCCAAATCGAGTCTAAGCTCGTGGACCGTCTGCTTGAAACTGGTGAATGGTCCGATGATGAGGACGATCAAGGCTGGATAGAGAGCTTTAAAACCGTGCTAACAAAGGTTCAGAATGAACTCAACAGCGCTTTTGAAGTCTTGTCCGTACGAGGGTTTGACAAGTATCAAGGACCGCAGGCTAAAGTCAAAATCCAAGGTCAGACATACACGGTCTGGAACCCAGATTTGAATATTCTCTGGATTGACGGATTCCCCGAGGACAACACGAGTGGTCAAGGGATGCGCCCTGGATTTAGGGGATTCCCCGATGAGGTTGTTGCAGCGATTCAGCGGCTTAGTGAGAGATTGACACAGTCATAATCTGTGTTTATTTTCTTACATGACTAAAATTGAAGCTAAGGATGAAGCCAAGACTCTGATAACGAAAGCAGCCTCTCGGAGCAAGGTTTGTTCCTTTATCAACAAATTGGCTAGTAAGAAGCTAATCACTGAACAACAGGCTAACACTTATGCGGATATGTTGGTTGATGGTGGAAGCATGATGGCCATACCAATATTGGAACGCTTGATCGGAGTACTTGACAGCTAAGCTAACCTGTGTTAATGTTCCGGCATGAACACACTCACACAAGCTACGGTCAAGACCATCCACGCTGACATCACCACCGCTCTTAAAGCTGTTGGTGAAAAATATGGAGTTCACTTCATGTTTGAGCGCCTTCGTTTCGACTCCCACACTTTCACCGCTAATATGAAGGTCACAGTTCCCATGGAAGGTGGTGCCTCTCCTGACGAGGACAAATTCAAGCGGTTGGCTGCGTCCTTCGGTGTGAAACCCGAAGATTACAACCGCGCTCTGACTGTTCGCGGCAAGCAATACCGCTTAGTGGAAATTCGCCCTCAAGCCGTGCATTATCCCTTCATCTTGGCAACCAAGCTTGGTGCCAAGTACAAATTCGGACATTCGGAAGTATTGACAGCATTGGGATACAAAGGCGACACTACCCCTACTCCTGCGACACCTATCACCGAGTCGAATACCTATATCCCTTCCTTTTCAGGTAAAGCGGTGAAGGAAGACGAAGCATGGGACATGATCGCAGCCGACGACAAAAAAGCAGGTCCAGGACTCGCAGCGGGTCGCATGTTGCGCTTCCCTAAAGCAGACGGGTACGCCATTTACATCGTTACCAAAGTGGGTGCCCAAGAAACCGAAGTCTTCCACGTCAACCTTGGAGACGCTTGGCACTCCGAAGCCGTCCATAATGGCAAGATCAAGACCGCCATTGCTAAGAAAAACGTCGAAGGAGCAGACGCAATGCGCAAACTTTTCAATAACTGAAACTTGACAGCTTCTGGCCTCAATCCACGGCATTCCCGTTTAAAATAACCCAAACCCACTAATCTTATGAAGTAACACACTAGTCCATTTTTTGTTGCATCTCGCTGATAGACCGAGTAGAGTCTATCTGTATTTATTGGTGTATGAACACCGCAGATATTATCCGGAGAGTCCAGCAAATAGAAAACCAGCTACGGG
>JAYVUF010000094.1:0-5210 GCA_043788135.1 Actinomycetes bacterium | reverse complement strand
TCCACCAGCCATATTTTTCACTTCAAATCTTCCACTGCGACGTTGCCAATCATTAGCGGCCAAGATTCGTGAGATTCCAGCAAGGCTTACAGGGCTCTCCAAATTTGAAATAGCTTCTTCAAGTTCTAACGGGCTTTGATGATCAAATAAGGTGGTAGCGATGGTGATGTGGTCTTCATTTTCGAAGAATTCGACTACACGTCCTTGTTGCGGCCAGTCGATAAGCGAGCTGGTCATGATTTGCCAGAATCCAAATCCATGAGAATTCCCGATAAATCGAATTTCATTTTCATGATTGTGACCGGCGAGCCAAGCGATAATTTGATCGTGCTTCAGTAACTCCGTTGTTAACTCTTCAATGCAGACTCGTCTATCCATATCTTGTGGCGTGTAATCATTGTAAAGAGTGTGTAAAGGATGGTGGGAGAGCAGAACGAAAAACTTTGGGGCGAGATCACTCAGCACTAGCTTTAACCAATTAAATTGTGGCTCATCCAGCGAACCTTGCCAGCCACCATGAGCGTTCACGGTGTCCAGTGAAATCAATCTGACATCGCCGATGTCTCTAATCCAGTATTTAGTTCCGTGAATAGCATTTTCTTTAGTTAGTCCATGACCATCGTGCTGACATCTAAGGTGAATATTGGCCCAGTCACTTGCTCTATTAAATCGGCGCCGCGGATCTGCTGCTATGGGGCGAGTTATTGCACCTTCTAGCGGAGGATATGCTGCGGGTCCAATCTGACTCCACTTAGAAACAAATTCCTGAAGATCCAAATCTGGTGAAAGTTTGGTGATCTTTTTATCTCCCACTGCAACATTTAAAAGAACTTCGTCGCTTGGCACCGTGCCTTGTAGCAAAGCATCATGATTTCCATGAGTAGCTAGCCAACGATGCTTGGTTCCCGTTGCGATAAACGATTTACGGACAGCATCAGTCAAACCTGGAATCGTTGGAAAACCATAAAGTGAACGCGGATAGTCCTCCTCGCATCCTGGTGGAGTTCCCTCCGGATTCCAATACGAGCGATCGTAAATGGATGGATCGATCTGTGCCACACCCTCCCATTTTGAATGGTCCCCGGAATCAGGAATTAACTCTCCACCATCAAGAAGAGTCATATACCAATCGAGTTCATTCGCTTGTGCATTGTCAGTTACATCACCCGTGATTACTACAGCATCGATCAGGCGGTTAGAGAAGAGTCCAGTGTCAATCACATTGATCGTTTGAATCATTGATTCTAGCGTTTGCGCGGTCAAAATTTCTTGAGCTCGATACGAACCAACAAGTCCTATCATCTCTGAAATAGGATTATGGGGATCAGCAAAGCGATCAACGTTTTCTGCCCGAGCTGGGGATTGCGCATCACAAATGTGCAAGTCACTGAGATGTATCAATGAAAGAATCGGAGAGAAAGCTTCTTCAACTTTCTTTCCGTGGTGCTCCGCACCCTCGCTAACTTCGAGAGCACGCCAACCGAGAATGTTTGCTTCTCCCCGTTTTATCCTCTGCGAAGAGGTAAATAGATCAGACATGCTCTGCCATAACCTCATCACTTGAAATTCTGAATGCAATGCGATCACCAATTTCTAGTTTTCTAACCTCACGGCTTGCAATATTGAGATAAATCAATGGTGCGCCTTCTACCGCTACTCCTACCTTAGTCATTGGGCCTAAGAAGGATTTAAGGGCCACGATTCCGCGAGTGGCATCAGGGCCTTGCTCACTCACAAGTTCAAGAGATTCTGGACGGATGATGACGTTCACCTGCGCGCCTGCAACGAAATCTGCTGCGTTATCCAGAATATTGACCTTTTGATTAAGCACTCGAGCCTTCCCCTTTGAGGTTATTACGGCTGGAATGCGGTTAGCAAGTCCCACGAATGTCGCTACAAATGGGGTTGCTGGATTGTTGTAAAGAACTATTGGTCGATCGATTTGTTCTAGTTTGCCGTGGCTCATAACACCAACTCGATCGGAGATAGCCATCGCCTCCTCCTGATCGTGAGTCACAAAGAGAGTGGTGATTCCAAGATCTAATTGGATGCGCCGAATCTCTTCCCGGATCTGTCCACGAACCTGGGCATCTAGCGCTGAAAGTGGCTCGTCGAGCAAAAGAACACGTGGTTGAATCGCAAGAGCACGGGCAAGAGCTACACGCTGTTGTTGACCGCCAGAAAGCTGGTGAGGGTAAGAGTTGGCCTTGCTCTCTAAAGAGACGAGTTCGAGCATCTCCATCACGCGTTTCGCCCGCTTATCGCTATCTACTTTACGAACTCGCAAGCCATAATCAATATTCTCAGAAACAGTAAGGTTTGGAAACAATGAGTAGGACTGAAACACCATTCCCATATCGCGACGATTAGCCGGCGTTTCGTTGTAGCGCTCACCATTAAGTAATAACTCACCACCTGTCGCGGTTTCAAGACCAGCAACAATGCGCAAAGCGGTGGTCTTGCCACAGCCAGACGGACCAAGCAAGGCAACCATCTCACCAGGTTGGACGATTAGGTCTAGACCGTCAAGAGCCTTAACTGCGCCAAAATGCCGACTTACTTCGAGTAATTCGAGAGTACAACTATCTCGTTCGCTCATTTTCATTCATCCACCTCTACACGTTGAACACTCCTCTTTGAGAGGAGCGCGATAACAGTTAGGAGCGCGATTGCACCCACGAAACTAAATACAGATATTGCAATTGCACCAAGTATGTTCTGCTGTCCGGCCACAACAGTCCAAGTGGGAAATGTCTCCCAGTGCAAGAGCGAGGTAATCGTGTACTCCCCAATCGAGAGTGCAAATGTCAAGAAGATTGCTCCGGTAATCCCACTGCGTATTGCGGGAACTATAACTCGAATAATTGTGCCGTTCCATGATGCTCCTAAACTTCGAGACGCTTCAACGAGTGTCTTCAATGAGACGGTTTGTAGCGATGTTTCCAGTGCGCGATAGGTATAAGGCAACGCAATGATTACGAAGAAGAACACCAACTCGTACTGGGTATTTTGTAAAATCTTTGGCATCGCAACCTGGGCACCAATAGCAAGTGAAACTACCGGAATAATTAAGGGAAGAATGCAAAGAAAGTCCACTATCGACTTGAATTTTTGACCTTTGAGATTGAGGTAGACCATGGTGGGAACCATCAAAAATAAATTGAACAAGGCAGCCAATACGGCGAGCTTGAGTGACGTAAGGAGCGCGGGATAGAAACCATCTTGATGAATGAGCCATTGATAATTCACCCATGAGTGACCCTTGCCACCACTTCCTTTAAAACTATAAACGCTCGCTCCATAAAGTGGGACAACAAAGATTAAAATCGAAAGTACTGAAGAGGTAATGATGAGCGGCCATTTAAGGCTATAACTTTTCATTAATTCCGCCACTTTGCGGCTTGGCGCTGTGCCCATACATATCCAGCCATAACGATTGTTGCAACCACAATCATTCCTACCGCGAGTGCATCGCCAAGATTAGTTTGATTCGAAACTACATTTCCATCAACTAGGGTGCCAATGATGATTGGTACGAGAGGGACAGTTCCAACTGTTAGCGCTCGAGCAGTTGCATATGCAGAGAAGCCTCCAGCGAAAAGCAAGAAGAAGGCTCCGACAAAAGATGGAATCAAAATCGGAATACCAACTCGTTGCCAATAAGTAAATGAAGATGCCCCAAGGTTGGTGCTTGCTTCTTCCCACTCCCTGCGTAAACCAGCGATCGCAGGTTTAAAGACCAACACCATGAGTGGTATCTGAAAGAATGAATAGACCATTACTACTCCGGTGAAGGAGAAGATGGTGAAGTGGCCAGCATAAATATCCCAACCTAGATCTTTGAGTAATTTTGTAACTATTCCCTCGGTGCCAAAAGCGGCAACAAACATAAAAGCGAGTGGAACTCCCCCAGAGTTAGCAAATACTGCAGAGATGGAATCAATGACCGCACCGAATTTTCCGCGGGCATATTTCACAATCACATAGGCAAAGAACGCTCCGAGTAGAGACCCAATGAGTCCAGTTATAAGTGAAAGTTTGAGAGAAACCATGAAAGCATGAAGGTACGGACCTGAGCGCAGGATGGGACGATAGTTCGCCCAGGTCCACTCATTATTGTTGCCTTTTAAGCTGCGAACGGTTACAGCGATGACTGGCCAGATCAGAAAGAAGCCAGTAAAAATGAAAAATGGGAGTAGTGGAAACACACCGCTGCTGCGGCCGTTCGAACGAATTCGAGCACGTGCTCCTGCCACTCCCATTTAACTGATTTAACTTAGTTAGTAACTAATTCTCGGGGTTAGTTACCAGCGATTGCTGGCCACTGGGCTTTGAGAAGAGTCTTTGCGGTGTCTTGTTCCGTTGGGCTCGGTGTCACGATCTTCGCTCCAGATGGAATGCTGTATCCAACAGGTGCTGCAGCGTTTAGATGCTTCGCAACCATTGCATCGTATTCAATTGGAAGAGCGCCACCGGCGATCCAAATATTTTGTCCACCATTAATTGTGGTAAAGATCTTTAAACCAGTCATACCCTTGGTTGAGCCAATTGTCTTTGAGCTCTTGCCTCTGTTCTCTGAATAGAGGAACTCAGTCCAAAGACGAGCAGCTGCAGGATGTGGGGCGTTGAAAGGGATAGCCATGATGTATGGGGTTCCCTTAATAACTGCATCTGATGGAATTACATACTTTATGGACTTTCCAGCTGCAGCAGCAGTAGCAACTGCGCCTGGGCCGTTGAATGACCATGAGAATGAAACTTTGTATGCACCTGCGAGTAAGTTTTGACCGTTAGCCAAAACTGTCACAAAGTTTCCAGAGTTTTTCAAGCTCTTGAAATAATCAATACCATTTTGGACGTTAGCTGCGGTCCCACTATTTGCGAGGTTTGCAGCAAACACAGACATCAATGCCTCTTGGGCTCCTGAAGGATCTCCACCGATAGCAACCATATTCTTAAATGCTGGATCCTTGAGATCGTTAAATGATGTTGGGGCCTTTGGAATTGAAGTGTCGTAAGAAAGCGCGATTACACCTGCATAATCACCATACCAACGACCATTTGCATCCTTGTATGTAGGTGTGATGTCTCTCCAGTTCACAACCTTGTAAGGTGAGAAGAGATTTGAGTTGTCTGAACCGTATGTAATTCCAACGTCAACTGCATCTGGAACCTTCGATGCTGGAGCTGTCTTCACGGTTTGAATTTCA
>JAYVUF010000093.1:0-7880 GCA_043788135.1 Actinomycetes bacterium | reverse complement strand
CCCGAGAGTCACACACCATCCTATCTAAAGTAAACAAGTCAGTTCACATAAATTAATTCTGTGGATAATCGTTGAATTCCTTGACCTATGAAGGATAGAGCAGGACATACTATGTATGCCAGTTAAGCGACGCAAAAGTAGAAATGTAATAGGAAACAAACGATTTCCTAGAAAAATAAATATTCCTGAGATGAGATTTCTCCAGGAATGGAAGGTAGTCTTTAAAAAATATCATCCGATCTTATGGGAAGCTTACTCAAGCGCGGTGGGAGCGGAAGGAGACCTAGACCTAGAGATATGGAAAAGACTACCAACAACGACGCCTGAGCTCCGCACATGGGCAGAGGTGGGAGCGCGGTTTTGCAGGGTCTCAAAAATAAGCCCACTTGGAAAAACATATGGTGAGGGATTCAACTCAATCAGGTATTTATCGCTTCGTAAGCTAGCAATGAAGCTAACTGCTCAAAATCCTTGGCAGATGAGTTCTGAATCTTGGAAACTAAGCCAAGAAATTCAACAACTTTGGCCACTGTGGAAGGCAGGACTATTGCGGGAATTTGGAATGTCATTTAATAACAAACCATCCCCAAAAGAAATTGCTAGAAGTATGACTTTGATCTCTGAAAATATTTTAGATAAGCGAAAGATTAGCAGCTTTAGAGTGATTTCCCGTCATCAAAAGAGAAAGAGTAGTGAAATAACGGAATGGCATGTTCATGGCTATGTTTGGCCTCGCGAAGGGGAACAAATTACAAAGGTAAACTTTCGCACTCGTTTATCAAGACTGAGGAAAGATTTTAAGGAGAAAAGAAAAAAGGGGCTTAGATACAATCTTAAAAGCTTATGGATGCGTGATGTAGGTCTCAAAAGTTTGGCTCGGAGTGCTTCTTATATTGCTGGCAATCTTGACAAGACGAAAAAACTGCGCGCTGAAATCTTACATAAACCAAAAGAATACTCCTTACTGAGTTTTGAAAATGACATTAAGTGGGTTCGTCTCGTGGGACATTCTGAGACCATCGGACTAGACAAAAAGGGAAAGCCAATTCCTTGGGAGAGTTGGAGAAAAGCTGGGCGTACAACACCATTTGCCAATGCCTATAGAAAATCTGCTTCTAAAGCTGCTGGTGAAGAAGGAGAAAATATCCCATTAACTAAAGGCCAGCGATGGAAGATTTTTCGTGAAGCCCCAGAATACATTGAAGATCCTCCACGCATACCAACGGTCAGAGGGGAAGATGGATTTATTTATGAAGTGCATCCTGGAAAAGCGATTTGGTGGGAGACGCAGTTTTTTTATCTCGTTCGTCTGGAGGAGAAGGATGATTACCGCTTACTTGGGAAGAAGGTGCCAATGAAGAAGAGGAAAGTGTCCTTTGAAAAAATCATGATCCACATTTCCCTTCATGATCTATTTAGGCTTGGGCAGGCAGAGGTTGCTCATTATTGCAAAAAAGCCAATTTTCGGCCTGTGTGCCCGCAGACTGGGCGAAGCCCTACTCCAATTTGTGAGATGATAAATTTTCCAGATGCTGTACTAAAGGGAAAAAGGATTGACTCGATCAGGGAGGAAAAATGGATTCGAGGAATTAAAAACCGAATGGACAAAGCCCGATCAACTATTCTAGCTAATGAAGGAAAAGATCATGTAGATAGCCGCGGAAAATGAAAACCGTGATTGTAATAGTAATTACAAACAAATAGCCTGATGCCATTTTCCATTTTTCAGCACGATTGAACTCAGTGACGCATTCTCCTCGTTGCTCTTCTTTTTCTTCAAGAACTAAGTGATGTGCTTTTTCTAGAGTCTCTACTCTTGAACTCCAATCTTTTGCCCACTGGAGAGCTGTTTTTAATTCACCATCGAGTTTTTTTTGATAGTCCAGATGGAGCCTTTCAAGATGGGTCATGTTCACGAGTTTCGAGAGATCAAGGCAGTTGATACTAAAAAAATCACTCACTGAGATGGTTTGTGTTTGCACTAAATCTTCGGGAACATCTGCCGTTCGCCCCCACCAGATTGCTTGGCCAAGATAGCGTAGGTTTATCTCACCGCGTGGATGTAGGACAATAGCTTGCAGGCTTTTGCCTGCATATTTATAAAGAAACGAAAGCACGCAGGTGCCATTCATAGCACCCACTCTTCCTTCCCGCAGGAGCGTTCGATCGATGAACTCGCCACCAAGACAAATAGCATGTGGACAGTTATCTGGAACTACCATGCCGCTTTGAGTAACAAAAGCATCTACTTCTTGCAGTGCCATTTTGTCAGGAGGAAGAGGAGGAATTATTTGCTCAGGAGGAAGTTTTTCCAAAGTAGGTTTTAGTGATGCTAGAACCTCCTCAAAACTCTTTTTTGGAGTTTTGGGACTGATGGAATTTTTAGGAATGTGAGAATCGTCGAGGGTTGGAGTATTCATTTTGATGGATAGAGTTGTCGTTGTTGTCGAGATGGAGAAGGAGAGGGGGAGGATGAGTCAAGAGCGGCTCCAATAATTGCAATTGCCTGAGAAGCAGTACGCACGATGGATAAAGCAGTCCTCACCTGAGGAGGGAGAAGGGGAGCTACAAACCTGAGAGTTTGCCAAGCGATACGATTAGAGGATGGCGATTTACTGAGAGCCTCTCGACGAGTTTTTGTTTTCCACTCGCAGTAATATTCCTGTGAGGCTTTAAATCGCTTCTGAGCATCTGGACCCATTTTTTCGATTAGTGATTGAAACTTCTGATCAAGGACATCATGCAAATGGAGATCTAGGGGCATACGATCGTTGCCAAAACGACTGTGAAATCGCTCCAGGTTTTCACTAAGACGGCCATCGGCGGCATCTACCATACCCAATTTTTGAAGGCGGGACTGCCCCACAGAAAATGGTCCAAGGGTTCCCAAATATTTTTTACCGACCAAGGTGTTTTCTGGACCGACTCTAGAATTAATAATTCCTATATGAACTTTATTTGAATCGTAGTGAAGGTATGAACCAAGAACATCACGGCCTGAAGATTTTTGGAAATCTTCAACAACAACTTTTCTTAACTCATTGAAGATTCCCTCCAGCAGTATTTGCCGTTCTTCTGCAGGAATTTCAGCAGCTTTCCAGAGTTTGAGTTCTTCGTTGATGAAACGCATTTGATGAGGTGCCAAATTAACAACCAATTCCTCGCAAGCAGGAGTTTGTCGTTGTCTGCGAACTTGCGTGATTTTTTCGCCTCTCTTCATGGATGCATAATTCCATCTCCTCGCCCAATTTATTGAATTACAGTGATCCTCGAATTCTTTTCCTGTCGCTACTTTTTCTGCAGCTCCATTTCCAACAAAGTATTTACCCAGACCAAGTTTCAAATCATCAGCACGCAGTCGAAATTCAATGGATGGATTTTCCTCTGTCGTCTCAACAATCCATTCCCTACCTTGATTCTGTTTGCGCTCTCTCACATGCCTAGCATGTGTGCGGGAATCTGCGTGGGCGTGAGCGATACCTTCTTTATTTAAGTGGCGGCGCAAAGACATAAGTGAGGGTTTCGAGTTAGGGGTTTCAGTTGGTTTGTGATTTCCTGGAAGGTGCCTGTCATTGGATACAAACAGTGATCTGGGGAGAAATATTCTGAGGGTAAGACCTGCAACTCTCCTGGAGAGTTTTCCTCCAGTGCCTTGCGGACAAGATTAAGGAGCAAGGAAATAGCCCGTTTCATCTCCGATTCAGAACAGGGGGAATAAGCTTTTGGAGTAAGATTAAGACAGAGTTGACAACCATACTTCCCTTCGAGGATTGCTAGCCGAGTTCTGTTATCCCGCTTACCGAGATGCATGATGGTGAAGCCTCCCTTCTGATCGATGTAACAAACTGGAAAAATACCCGGTAATTGAAAAGTAATTTGACCTGCCTTGTAGTAGCGATATTTAAGAGATTGTATGAGATTTAGAGTAGAGAATTTCATGAATTACGAGGGGATAGAGAATATGTTAATGTGGTGGTGAAATGCAGTACTGCACACCTAAGCGTGCAGTAGATTGACCACATTAACGGAAATCTAAGAAAACTTATTAGTGATGACTTCATAGTAAAATATTTGTTCATATTTCTGTTTGAATCATTTCTAAACAGAAGGCAAGTTATTGATATAATGTTGTAAAATATCGCTTAATATATTAATAAGCGCGAATTGACTATAATAAAAAAAACTATAATTTTAATATGAACAGAGCTGAAAAGATATTAGAAGCAATTAACACAAATTGCCTGCTATACTACCAAGACCGCCCTGTTGGGCTAATATCACAGCTAGCAAGAATATCGGATTCAGCTCATTCTACCATCCGCTCGGCTTGCAGTTCGGGTAATATTAGAATGTATGAACTGACGGGATGCATACTGGCATTAGATGCCGAAGATTTGGCGATATATTTTAAAAATGCGCGAAGGGGAAGACCTCGAAAAATCGGCGATAGTTGAAGCGGCCAATCATTTCAAAGCCCAGTTTTTTTAAAAATGGTTTTGGAATCATTTCTGCCGCTTGAATGGGAAGGAAATTCCCAAAGCCAATCCTCCTACCACTCCGCTCAAGTCGTATTGTTTTGGGAGCTTCCTGCGAACTGGCAGCTTACTTCTTCCCTCTAGCAAACAGTTTCTTCTGTCTCTCAATAACTTTGAGTGATTCTGTCAATAGTTCATCCCAGCTATCGGGAGGGTTGCCTTTAGCGAGCATCGACTGGAAGACGGCGTAAGCATCGCTCTTGCTGCCGTAGGTTCTAAGGGTTTCGCTGTCATTGACCCAGGCTAGGACGATGATCTTGGCCTTGGAACTGTAGCGAAAAAAAAGGCGAAAGCGGCCCTCAAAGAACTTTCCACGGTGCCAATGTTTGTAGGCATCGCCGAGTGTTGTTCCTTGCAGAAACTTTCTTGCTGCAGGATCGCATGGGATGATCTCAAATGCCATGGTCACGATAGCTGCTAAGAGCTTGGTCTTCTTTTTTTTGGTGAAATCCTTGGGATGTTTGATCCGCAGTTGATCCACCTCGTCAAGCAGAGTCTCGAATTGATCGAGAAAGAGGGGATGTGTGTAGATCTTCCAGCCGTTGATCCCGATGGGTGCCTCTTCTGCCTTAGGAGGGGGCTTGTGGGATCTGGAAGGAGGCATTGAGACAATGACGGAGATCAGTCTTCGCCAGTCAGGGGGCCATCAAGATCAACAGACACTCCCATGGTGAGGGCGCGAGCCTTCTTGAGGAGCTTGGAGGGGAAAGGAGTGAGTTTTTTGGGAGCGTTTTCGATGTCCTGAGCCAGAAGATTAAGAAAAGGTCTGAGAGCTAGATCTTCATTAGATTGGCTCTTGGGTTCGGCGAGAAGGAAGAGCACCTTGCCTTCCTCTGGAAGGATCTGAAATCGGACACGGCTTTTTCCTCCATGGAGGTTCAGTGCTTTCCGTACCGGGATAGGCACAGTGATCTGATTCTGGGAGGTGAGGGTTGCTTCTGCTTCGAGAATGATGGCCATAAAGGGAAGGTAATGGAAATCCATTACTCGCGCAAGTGAAATGGAGGCAGCTTATTTCCTAAGGCGAGGGGTACGATCGAAATTTTTGGAGGTTGCTTGGAGGGATTGGAGACGGTGGCAGAAGCGCCTTTTTCAGCCCTTGCCTCATTCCATTCCTCTTCCTCCCATGAGATCACTTGTGTCCAAGTCTCATCTGGTAGTTCTGGCTGGTCTTCTGGAGTCTCTGCAGTGGCCTCTGCTATTGCGGGAGTAAGTCTCCAGAATTTTTTACAGGGCTCCAGCTTGACTGCATTAAGGTAGTGTTGTTTGACGACAGCGGGAGAATTACCCATTTCAGCCGCAGTGAGATTTTCGTTATTATGGAGAGCGTAATGATAGCTGCCAAAAATATGCCTCAATGCATTTTGAGGCCAACTATTAAATCCAGCCTTGGTCCGCACAGGATTAAATACGGAATACCAAGCTCCAACGCGGTCTTTACGGGCGGGGACGCATGGGAAGATCAACTCCGTTTTGTCGGTTTTTGGTTCAAGGGCAAGCCAAGATGCGAGGGTGCTATGGATGGTGATAACGCGACGTCTTCCAGTTTTTGAATAAGCTGCGGGGACTGTTATTTGTTTCTCATCCACTTCAGACCACCGAAGCTTAAAGAGTTCGGAGTTTCGGACTCCTGAAAAAATCTTGAGTGAGAGGGCGGGAATCAGGGCGCGGTTGGATTCTTTTGCTGTCCAAAGTAGTTTGGCAACTTGCCGAGGAGTGAGGATGCGCACGCCTTCCTTGCGGTCTGCCTTCGGTTTCTTAATTTTAAAGAGTGGAGATTTTTCTTGGGAGACCCACCGCTGGCTGATTCCGTAATTGTAGAGGATGTTTGCATAGCAAATTCTTTTTCCTCGAAGAGAAGCTGATGGCTTGTTTCCTCGACCATCATTAGCCCTGAGGAGGTTGGTCATTTGCTCGCTAGTGATTTCATCCATCCTGACATTTTCATAGCCCTTGAAGATTTTTGTGATCCTATTCTTCATTTCATTGATGTGGGCATCGGTAAGGTTTTCGTCTTGTTTGGCGGCTACAAGCGCGATAATTGCCTGCGAGATGGTAGGGGAATTTAGAAATGGAGCCTCATGTTTAAGCCATGAATCAGCGGCCATAATCAACGAGGCTTTTCCGTTGAGTCGTTCCAATGCAACCTTTACCTCTGCCAGCTCAAGTTCAGTAATTCCAAGACGCTTAGCAGTGGTAATGTCTCCACTTGCTTGTCTATCGAGATCTTTGCAAAACGACACAGCCTCTTCCTTTGTTTTGAATATCTTGAAATATGGCTTCCTCGCTTTACCGAGATATTTTATTCCAACCCTCACCCTCCAACCTCCGCTGCGAGAGTCTTTCCAAAAGCCAATTCCAATTGGGGGAGTATATTCTTTTTTCACTTCCCCAATTTTTATCAAAAGTGAACGGAATTGAACATAAAATAAAACCTACACTGTTATATCTAAGGACTTAAAATCCTTTATCCGGAAATGGGTGTGCGGGTTCGAGTCCCGCAGTCGGTAGGAGTTGAAGCTAGTATTTATTGAGATCTGTCTGATATTCGGCTGAGTCCGAAGTTATCTAGTGGAGTGCCAAAGTGCAGACTTACTCCCTGTGGGGTTAGAAGGTATTGATTGATGCAAAGGATCTTCCAGGTTTCTTCGAGAAGGGCCAAATTTGAGGACAAAGACGAGTCTTTTGCAGCCAATATCTTCAGGGGGTCTAAGGAAGCCTCCCTTAAAGAAATCCCAGTAAGCTCAAAACTACCAATCCCTTCTCGTCAAAATACTTTGATAAGGCTACAGACAATCTAACCAATTTCTCATGCCTACCTCCAATTATCCCGATGCTCTCAGTGCTGCTGAAAAAACATCGGTCATCAGGGAAGTGGACATCGAGGACTCTTTCATCGGCAAGCTGCGCGACCTCAAATACATCGACCGTTCCGACATTCGCGACCGTACCTCGCTAGAGCGCAATTTCCGCGAAAAGTTTGAGGCACTTAACCGCGTCAACCTTACCGAAGGTGAATTTGCCCGCCTGCTGGACGAAATTGTTACTCCCGATGTATTCACCGCCTCCCGCACGCTGCGCGAGCACAGCAGCTTCACCCGAGACGACGGCACGCCGCTCAATTACACCCTGGTCAATATTAAGGACTGGTGCAAAAACACCTTTGAGGTTGTCCGTCAGCTACGCATCAACACTGATAATAGCCACCATCGTTATGATGTGCTCATTCTCATCAACGGTGTGCCGTGTGTGCAGATTGAGCTGAAAACTCTCGGCATCAATCCGCGCCGTGCCATGGAGCAGATTGTTGAATACAAGAACGACTCCGGCAATGGCTATGCCCGC
>JAYVUF010000092.1:0-2672 GCA_043788135.1 Actinomycetes bacterium | reverse complement strand
CAAATCCTTTTATAGTGGCCTTCCTGGCTGCCCGGGCAAATATTGTGGCCGCCTGCTTAGGGGAATGAATTCGCATGACTTCATCGGTCAAAGTGATCGCTACTTCAATCGCCTTGGGGTCTTTAAACAATTTCGCAAAGCGTTTTCTGTTAGCTAAATCTTTTCGACTCCGAAGGGTGTCAGAAGTGTGAATCAGATTTCTGGCTTGGGCTACCGAGGTGACGGCGGTCTTATCAATCGTGGGATCTGTCGGGAAGGTAGGCACTACTACATTCTTCACTGCTAGCCATAAAAATTCATCTTTCGTCAACCTGGTGGACTCACAATTCATGTCGATCTGTGTTCTGATTGAGAGGTGAAAGTCGTTGTCGTTGGTGGCGGGATAATCGGCACGATGCATGCTCTTTTGGCGCTTGAAATAGGGCATGAAGTAGTTCATATAGAGAAAGAATCCCGCCCACTCTCGGCTTCCATCCGAAACTTCGGATTGGTTTGGGTAAGTGGCCGCGCCGCCGGCCCGGAGTTAGCGATCGCTTTGCGAGCCAGGGAATTATGGGAAGAGATAGGCTCCAAGGCCGAGATTGGGTTTAGGCCGCAAGGTTCTCTTACCATCGCTGCCAATCAGAGTGAGTTCGACCTTATGTTGGCGGCGGCATCGATGTCTGATGCTCAATCCCGAGGCTTTCAGGTATTAGATCGAAGCCAAGTTCAGAGTTTGGAACCGGCTCTTCAGGGTAAATTCCTGGGCGCTTTGCAGTGCACCAAAGATGCAGCGGTGGAGCCCCATCTGCTACTCAGCGGGCTTCGAGAATATTTAGGGAAACTTGCAAACTACACCTGGATGCCAAATTTCGACGTTACCGATTTTCGCCACGACCAGACCGGTAATCATGTTTCTAACTCCGCTGGGCAGAAGATTTCCGGTGACTTACTGGCGATCTGCCCTGGCTCAGCGCACGAGGGTTTCTTATCGGAATTTCTTCAAGACGCTCATCTGCGCCGGGTTCATCTCCAAATGGGTGCCACCGTTCCTTTCGGGGTATCCCTTGGACACTCAATTGCAGATGCTGATTCGATGCGCTACTACCCGGCATTTAAAGATCTGCCGCTTAACACACTCACCCCGCAAGAACCCATCGCTTCCCAATTTCATATGCAACTTCTCCTGGTCCCGCGTCTGGATCTCTCATTTACTATCGGGGACACTCACGAGTATGAAGAGCCGTTCTCCCACGAAATCCTAGAAGCTCCTTACGATCATTTGTCAAAGGTAATTTCTTCGATCTTTGGAGTTCCCGCACCAAAAATTGCGCGCCGCTGGTCGGGGAACTATTCACAAATGACTAATAGTGATCAGGTGTACTACCGCCGCGTACTTGCGCCGGGAGCCGTGGTCGTTACTGGTGGCGGCGGCCGCGGAAACACAATTTCACCAGCCATCGCAGAGGAGACAATCAGCTTATGGCCGAAATAAAGTTAGTGGTATTAGATGTTGCGGGTACGACCGCGCAAGATGATGGTTTAGTTGTAACCGCTTTTCAGATTGCAATGAGTCCTACTAATCCCTCTGCTGAAGAATTAGAAGAGATGACCAACTACGTGATTGCAACAATGGGCCAAAGAAAAATAGATGTCTTCACACATTTGTGTGACGGTGACTACGATGAAGCGATCGCGGCACATGATCGTTTCGTTGAGTCGTATATAGATTTAGTCGCAGAGGGCGAGTTACGAGAGTGTGATGGTGTCAGCGATTTCTTTGTTGAACTGCGAAAGCGCGGAATAGGAATCGGAATAACCACTGGCTTTCCCCGCGAAATTCTCGACCCCATTATTTACGAATTAGGCTGGGAAGAACTTATTGACTTCTCGGTTGCGGCATCTGAGGTGGCCGAAGGTCGACCAGCTCCGGACATGATCTTGAAGACATTGGAAATGTATAACAAATTCCACAGGGTCAATCTGGATTGCACTCTGGTAGCAGTAGCTGGAGATACCCAATCAGATATGAAAGCAGCCATAAGCGCAGGGGTTGCGGTCATTCTTGGGGTCACTAGTGGCGCACACTCAGAAGAGGAGTTGCGAGCTGCAGGTGCCACTGAAGTTTCTTCAACGGTGCTCACCCTGCTCACGCTTATCTAGCCCACCCTTATCTAGAGAACTATCATTTGGAAATTGAAGTTGATTATTTACTTCTCGTACATCTATTGCTCCTCTAAACAACCCTTTCTTGTAAACCAAACCAAGTTTGCTAGGGCTACTCATCCTTAAGGGGGAATAATGCGCAAGCAATTTATATTTGGAATCGTTGTGGCAATCGCTGCAGCAGCGCTTCCTGTCGTTTCAGCTGAGACTTCTTCGGCTTCAAACGCCGCAATTGACTTCTCAAAGTGCACAAATCTCAAGTCATGCGGTGGCATGGATGCACTTATCAAGGCAGCTCAGAAAGAGGGAAAGCTCAACGTAATCACCCTTCCACGTGACTGGGCAAATTACGGTGAGGCCATGGATCTTTTCTCAAAGGCTTTTGGAATAAAAATTACAGATGATAATCCAGATGGATCATCTGCCTATGAAATTCAAACCGTGAAGACAGCTCCAGCATCGAAGGTTCCAGATGCAGTTGACGTTGGAATTACATACGGTTCAGACAACTCAAATCTCTTCTCACC
>JAYVUF010000091.1:0-4142 GCA_043788135.1 Actinomycetes bacterium | reverse complement strand
CATCTCACCCATGGATCGAAAGTAAATTTTTCCGGAAAATGGTTCAATATTGTTTCTTATGGGGTTCGAGCCGAAGATGAGTTGATCGACTATGACGAGCTTCGTGATCTAGCAATTAAAAATTCCCCAAAAATGATCTGCACTGGTGCCACCGCTTATCCAAGTTTAATTGACTTTGAGAAAGTGCGTTCAATTTGTGATGAAGTTGGAGCAATCATGTGGGTGGATGCTGCTCACTTCATCGGCCTGGTTGCAGGTAAAGCAATTCCTTCTCCAGTCCCTTATGCAGATGTGGTCTCATTTACAACGCACAAAGTTCTGCGCGGTCCACGCGGAGGAATGATCCTCTCAAAGCAGGAGCATGCCGCTGCAATTGATAAGGCAATTTTTCCCGGAATGCAGGGTGGTCCGATTATGAGCGCCGTCGCCGGTAAGGCGGTTGCACTCAAAGAATGTGCGACAGTTGAGTATCAAAGTTATGCCAAGAACGTAATTTCAAATTGTCAGGTACTCGCAAAAAGTTTAGAAAGTCATGGAATGCGGGCAGTCTCTGGTGGTACCCAAACTCATCTGGCGCTTATCGATATTCGCTCAACTGGAGTGACCGGCAAAGTGGCAGACGAGCGTTGTGGGAATTCCGGTGTCACATTGAACAAAAATGCGATTCCATTCGATCCACAGTCACCTTCAGTAACAAGTGGAATTCGGGTCGGTTCGGCTGCAACTACGACTCAAGGAATGGGTGCGCCAGAAATGGAGCAGATTGCGGCGCTGATTGCTCGTGCGATTGTCGATGGTGAAGACTTGCAAAAGGCTGCCGGGATCCGTGCGGATGTACATGCGCTCACAGCGCAATTCCCGGTCTACCCTCGTTAAGAATTCAATGAGCGACTCGATCAGTATCTCAATCCATAATGCGTGAATATCTTCTTACTGCGACTTTAGCAGCGACCTTCTGTTTTATGTTGACACCGGTGGTGCGAAAACTTGCGATGAGCTCGGGAGCTTATATCGAATTGCGTTCACGAGATATGCATACTGATATCACTCCCAGATGGGGTGGCCTTGCTATGTGGGGCTCGATGTCGCTGACCTTCTTGATAGTGGGTCATCTTCGACTGATTGGTAGTGCTTTCGGTCGAGAATTAACTGGAATATTTTTAGCTGGCACTTTCATCATGCTGCTCGGTACCCTTGATGATCGCTTTGACCTTGACTCTCTTACAAAATTTGCTGGTCAAGCCCTTGCAGCAGGAATTCTATTACTGTACGGAGTGCAGATCTTGTGGTTACCTGTCAACGGAATTCTTGCTCTGCCATCGAATATCGGAGCAGTGCTAACCGTCGTCTTTGTGATGCTGGTCATCAATGCTGTGAATTTTGTAGATGGCTTGGATGGACTGGCATCTGGAATTGTGGCTGTATGCGCCGCATCTTTTTTTGTATTTTCTTACATCCTGGCTGTTACCAACGGATTTAGCCGTGCCGGCGCACCTTCACTTGTGATGGCAGTCGTGGTTGGTATGTGCATTGGTTTCTTGCCACATAACTACCATCCCGCAAAAATATTTATGGGTGATTCAGGCGCGATGCTCTTAGGGCTTTTATTGTCTGCATCAGCAATCACGCTAACGGGTCAGATAGATGTCAACGCGCTCGCCAATCAAAACTCTCGCTCAACTTTGGTTCCCCTGATACTTCCATTTACAGTGTTGGCGATTCCATTACTGGATCTAGCAATGGCAGTTGTCCGCAGATTGCGTGCAGGTCGATCACCCTTTGCCGCTGATCGAGAGCACCTTCATCATCGCCTGCTTCGCATGGGTAATTCGCAACGCGAGGTCGCCTTCATAATGTATCTCTGGACCGCGATGTTTGCCTTTCCGACTGTGATCGCAGCTTTTTATCCACTATGGATTTCTGTAGTGGTAGCTGCCGTAATAGCTCTGGCCTCTATCATCTTTATCCGCAGAAGTTATGTGAAATCACGAAGAGGCGAGCGTTTAAGGGAGTTGGTCGGTCATGAGTGAGGATTCAACGGCCCTGATGTGGCGGGGGGCAATAATCCCATCGACAATCGTGGCGACCATATCGATCGTTGTATCCACGCTGGTTAGGCATCGCCCCGGCCTTTTCGGAAGTCTGATTGCCAGTGCGACCGTGGTTATTTTCTTAGGGATCCATCTCCTGGTCTCCGCCATTACCAAGAATTTGGATCCGATTGCCGTAATGGGAATGGCGATGTTCTCCTACTTTGCCAAAGTACTGGTTATGGGTGCCCTGCTGCTTATCGTCTCTAGGGCTACTGCCCCAGCCACCGTAGATCGCACTACTTTTGCTATCGCCGCCCTTGCGATCACCGCCGCCTGGCTGGGCGGGGAGATCCGAGCCTTTTTTAAGTTGAAAATCGGGTTACCATTACCCCCTGCTGGGGATGGCAATTGACCACCCGTTTAGCGTAGGTGGAGTCTTTTCGGCTCGCTATGCGCCATGCGCTATGCGCTATGCGCCATGCGCCAGTTAATGGGTTAACGGTTAAAGGGGAGAAACTAGATTGATGGCATCTAATAATGAAGAGGGCGCTCTCTGGTCCATCATGGGATACCTCATCTCTGGGCTCCTAATTTGGGGTGGGATTGGTTTTGCGCTAGATCACTGGCTCCATACCGATCACTACTTCTTCCTCGGCGGCCTACTTCTGGGCGCGGGGGCATCTATCTACCTAGTTTGGCTTCGATTTGGCCGCAAATAACAGATCTTTCCTTGCTCTTCTTAGTTTTGGATTTTGAGCCCTTCCCAATAAGGTTGCGTCGTCTTAATATCCTCCAGATTTAACCAGCCAGCGTTGGCGAAAGGTGAGTGCGAGAAGTGCAAATAACTGGCCATCTTGCCAGCGGCCCGGGTTTCGTTCCGCCTAGTACAACCGACTTTAACTTGCCCTCCATCGTGGGGCACAGTCACTACACAACGAAACCAATTGTTCTCGTATTTTTCTCAGTAGTTGTTATCTCACTCTTCTTTATACTCGCCTCTCGCAAGGCGGCGATTGTTCCCAGCAAACTGCAATTTGCAGGTGAATCTATTTACAGTTTTGTTCGTAAAGATTTAGGGCAGGAGATAATCGGTAACGGCTTTCTAGATTTTGTTCCCTTTCTCTTCACGCTCTTTGTCTTCGTGTTAGTGAACAATTTATTTGGAATTATTCCTTTCATTCAATTCCCTACGATGTCGCATGTCTCCTTCCCGTATGTGCTGGCCATTTTTACCTTTGCCATCTTTCATGCTGTTGGAATAAAACGGCAGGGAGTCGTTAAATACCTCAAGGGAATTGCATTTTTACCGGGAGTGCCTAAATTTGCATACATTTTGCTTACCCCAATTGAAATCGCAACATACTTTTTGATTCGTCCAATAACTCTCTCTCTTCGGTTATTTGCCAATATGTTTGCAGGACACTTACTTCTTCTCGTCTTCATTGGAGGCGGGAACTACATGCTGCACGACACTCATCTCTTTATGAAGATCTTGTCTCCATTCTCTTTCAGTTTTGGCATCATCATGACTTTCTTTGAATTCATGGTTCAGTGCCTACAGGCCTACATCATTACTCTTCTCTCGGCACTCTTCATTGCAGGAGCTCTAGTAGACGAACATTAATTTTTCCCACAGTTCACCGGACTCCCGTTCGATGAATCCCAAACTATGGAAAGGCAACAAAGATGCACGGCACACTCAACCTGGTCGGTTATGGCCTATCTGCAATCGGACCCGCAATCGCAACCGGCTTGATCTTCGCCGCCTATATCAATGGCGTCGCTCGTCAACCTGAAGCCCGTAACGTCCTACAACCAATCGCATTCCTCGGCTTCGCTCTTGCTGAAGCTTTGGCGCTCTTTGGTCTCGTCCTCGCATTCGTTCTTAAGTAAGAACTTAGACCTGACATTTATGAGAATTCATATGGAGGCTGCCGCCAATCCACTAGTTCCTAATATTGCGGAATTAGTTGTTGGTTTAATTGCCTTCTCCCTGCTCTACATTGTGCTGCGCTCGCGCGTTGTACCAATGTTCGAGAAGGCCTTTGCTGCACGTACCGAAGCAATTCAAGGCGGTATCGCCAAGGCTGAGTCAGCGCAACTTCAGGC
>JAYVUF010000090.1:0-3942 GCA_043788135.1 Actinomycetes bacterium | reverse complement strand
GCTCTTTACTGTGCGTCTTCTGCGACGGGGGATTTCTAAGCGATATGAGCCAAGGACTATGAACCCTTGGAATTCATTGACCGAAGGTGAGGATCCAACATTATGAGTACTGTATTGGATGCAATCGTGGCTGGAGTACTTGAGGATCTCAAAGAGCGAGTAATTTCTGCGACCGAGATGCAAGAGAAAATTTCCCAGGCTCCAGAAGTGATAAACGCTTACGAGGCTTTGGCAAAGACAGGGATGCAAATTATTGCGGAGGTTAAGCGTGCCTCTCCGAGCAAGGGAGTTCTTGCCCAGATAGAGAATCCGGCAGAACTTGCTCAGAGGTATGCAGCCGCAGGTGCTGCGGTAATTAGCGTTCTAACGGAGCGAAGATATTTTGGGGGAAGTCCGGCAGATCTTCAGGCGGTTAAAAGTTTGATCAATATTCCAGTTTTGCGCAAGGATTTTATTGTGAGCGAATATCAAGTGTTGGAAACTCGAGCTCTTGGCTCTGATTTGATCTTGTTGATAGTCGCAGCTCTCACGGATACCCAATTGCGAGAGTATCAATCCCTGGCACAGGATTTAGGGATGAGCGTATTAGTAGAGGTGCATGATGAAAGTGAATTACAAAGAGCGTTAGATATAGATGCCCGAATTATTGGCGTGAACGCTCGTAATTTGAAAACACTTGAAATTGACCTAGGCGTTTTTGCGAAACTTCTACCCCTTATCCCACCGGATCGGATAGGAGTTGCCGAGTCAGGAATTTCCTCCCGGGAGCAGGTAGTGGCAGCGGAGAATTTCGGAGCGCAGGCGATTTTGGTGGGGGAGACTCTGGTGCGGGCAAGTGATCAATCCCTGGCAATTAAAACTCTGCTCGGTTACTAGCCTGTTGGTACAATTTATATATGAATTTGACCGTAGATTCCGAGATAATCGGACATTTTGGACCGTATGGTGGACGTTTTGTCCCTGAGGCGCTGATAGGTGCCCTTGACGAATTGGCCCTCGCTCATGAGATAGCCCTCAAAGATCCAGCATTTCAAGAAGAGTTATCCGAGCTACATCGAACCTACACCGGTCGCCCCAGCATCATCACTGAGGTAAAAAGATTTGCGAAACATGCAGGCGGGGCTCGCATTTTGCTTAAACGCGAAGATTTGAATCACACAGGCAGCCATAAAATCAACAATGTTTTAGGACAAGCGCTCTTAACTAAGCGGATGGGCAAGCATCGGATTATTGCCGAAACAGGCGCAGGCCAACACGGAGTTGCAGCGGCCACTGCAGCGGCGCTTATGGGTCTTGAGTGTGTTGTCTATATGGGTGAAGAAGATACCAAGCGCCAATCTCTCAACGTGGCACGAATGAAATTATTAGGTGCTCAAGTGGTTCCGGTGACCCAAGGTAGCAAGACCTTAAAAGATGCGATCAATGAAGCCATGCGTGACTGGGTAACCAACGTTGAAACCACTCATTACCTTTTGGGGACCGTTGCAGGTCCCCACCCATTTCCAACTATGGTGCGAGATTTTCATCGAATCATCGGTGTAGAAGCACGTGAGCAATGTTTGGAGTTGCTGGGGCGCCTACCTGATGTGATTTTGGCTTGCGTGGGCGGTGGCTCGAATGCCATCGGAATATTCCATCCATTTTTAGATGATCAGGGAGTGAGATTAGTTGGCTTGGAAGCTGGTGGATCTGGAGTCGAATCTGGACTGCACGCAGCAACCATAAGTGGTGGATCGCCGGGAGTTCTTCACGGTACTCGCTCGTATGTATTGCAGGATGAAAATGGTCAAACCGTTGAGTCACACTCCATCTCGGCTGGACTAGATTATCCAGGCGTGGGTCCAGAGCATGCCTATTTGCATGACATTGGAAGAGCCGAGTATCGCGCGATCACAGATGATCAAGCGATGGAGGCATTCTCCTTAATGTGCAAGACAGAGGGAATCATTCCTGCCATTGAAACTGCCCATGCGCTAGCAGGAGCCATGCAGGTAGGGAAAGAGCTAGGTCCGGAGGCAATTTTATTGGTGAATCTCTCTGGCCGTGGAGATAAAGATGTGCAGACCGCCGCCGCGTACTTCGGAATTCCTCTGTAGTGTGCATGTGATGGGAACGCCTTTATCTGAATTATTTCTACGTACCAGATCTGAAAATCGAGCAGCGTTGATTGGGTACCTACCAGCCGGATTTCCTAGCCAGCAAGGCTGCATCGATGCGCTCACCGCGATGGTGGATGGTGGAGTTGACGCGATAGAAATTGGATATCCATATAGCGATCCCGTTATGGACGGACCAGTGATTCAAGCGGCAGCAGAAAGCTCACTACGCAATGGAACAGGAGCCAAGGAGGTCTTTGCCACGGTGGAGGCAATTGCAAAAATTGCTCCAACAGTTGTCATGACCTATTGGAACCCCATTGAAAGATTGGGAATCGATAATTTCCTGACGGAGTTGAAGCGAGGTGGAGGATCGGGTGTCATCACCCCTGATCTCACCGTTGAGGAATCGGGGAGGTGGATCGAGGCCTCGACTCTGCAGGGTGCTAATCGGATTTACGTTGTGGCGCCAAGTACTTCCGATGAGCGTTTGCACCTAGTCTCCGCTGCCACATCAGGCTTTATATATGCCGCCTCTTTGATGGGAGTAACGGGAACTCGAACTACCGTTTCCACTAGTGCTCGTGAGCTGGTTTCTCGCCTGAGGGCTGTCACTGACCTGCCGATTGCCGTTGGTCTTGGGGTTTCGACTCCAGAACAGGCTCATGAAGTTGCTCAATATGCAGATGGGGTGATTGTCGGCTCAGCATTTATCCGTCTATTACAAGATGCAGCGCTGCTTGAGGATCCAGCCTTGGGAGTGCGAAAAGTACGACTCTTGGCAGAAGAGTTGTCAAAGAATTTGAGGCGAGATTGAGCTCACTTGGTTCATCTACCCGTGTAACTCGGTGATCTCCCGAGTGATACGGCATACTTGGGGTAACGAAAAAGCACCTATTTATCTCAAAGAGCACAATGAGGAGTGAAATAATGGCCGAGAAGAACCCCAGTAAAAAAACTGTTGCCAAGAAGCAGGGCGATAAATTTACCCGCTATCTGGTTATCGGAATGGTGGCCTTCGTAGTTCTTGCTGGAGCTGGTGCTGCGCTCGCAAAAAATAACGCCAAATCGCATGTAGCTCTGCCTTCACAAGTTACCAAAGCAAATGGATACGGAATCACATTTAATCCCACCGCTAAAGTCCGAGTAGATATGTATGAAGATTTCCGTTGTCCAAATTGCCGGAACTTTGAAGGAGTTAATAGCGCCTACGTAAATAGTCTGGTTACTGCTGGAAAGATAATGGCTGTTTATCATCCTATGCATTTCCTGGCTTCGGATTCTGAATTGACTGCCGCCGCGTCAGGTTGTGCATCTGATGCCGGTAAATTCTTGGACTTCCATACCGCGCTCTACGCAAATCAACCAACAACCGCTCAAGCGGCTGAGAACGCACCATATTGGACTAACCCCACCCTTATCGCACTGGGAATTGGAGCTGGTATTACATCACCTTCTTTCGCAACCTGCGTGAATAGCGGAAAGTACTTGAATTGGACGAACAACATCAACGACGATGCGGCTGCTAAAAATATTAATTCCACCCCGACGGTGATTGTTAATGGAAAGAGCTTGCCGCTTGCAACTGACTACGACAACAAGGCATTTAAGAAGGTACTAGCCGCTCTCGGAGTTAAGTAATTCCAACTCTGTTTGATCGTTTTATCCCAACTCCTTCAAATCAATCGATTGAGTTGGGCTCCTTTACACTGCACTACTACGCACTCTGCATCCTTCTTGGAATAATTGTTGCCTTACTGATTGGAAGGCAGCGCTGGAAAAAATCTGGAGGAGTAACTTCAGAGCTTTATGATTTAGCGATCTATGTGATCCCTGCTGGAATTAT
>JAYVUF010000089.1:0-2520 GCA_043788135.1 Actinomycetes bacterium | reverse complement strand
CCCCGAAGAACAACTCCTACGCAATCACTGGTTCAACAGTGATGGTCGCTGGTTTGTATAACGCCGCAACTATGCCAAATCCACCACTCACATTAAATGCGATGTTGCGCCTGGCTTACAATGGAAAGATCGGAATGAACGATCCCAACATTTCGGGTCCCACCTATCCATTTATCGCTGGTTTGATGAATCAGGTCGGTTCTGAAGAGGCTGGTAAAATCTACCTTTTGAACCTGAAGAAGAACGGCCTTGTTGTTAATGATAAAAATGGTCCAACCATCCACGCACTTGAAATTGGTCAGATTCAAGAAGGTTTGGTTCAAAACACCGCTGCTCTCGCTGAAGTTATCAAGTTCACCGCGAAGCCTGTTAAGGGATTTACCCCCAAGATTGTCTACCCAGGTCGTCCAACGCTGATGCCAAGCGCTTTGGCGATCGACTCCAAGCGCCCGACGGCCGAAATTGCGGGAGCCCAGGCATTCGTGAAGTTCGTCCTTTCGCCTGCTGGTCAATCAATTTTGGCAAGCAGCGATGCGACCGTTAACTCAGATGTTCTCTGCTATCCATCAATCGCAGGCACTACGCCAAACAAATATGTACCTGCGATTCCAACTGCTTACCAAATCGTCAACCCTTACATCTGGGGTCCACTCCAGAGCGAAGTTGATGCTTGGTTTACAGCAAATATCCGCTCTAAGTAAAGACAACCACGTTCTAAAGAAGCGATTAATGGCACTCGACAGTTGGGCGGATCTCCGCTCTCGGGTGCCATTTTTAGATGAACGAAGTATCACCACACGATTGACGGATCGAATTCGCATCTCTCCCATGACAGTCTTTTGGACTCTCATCACATTTATTCTCGTTATTCCTATTCTCCTCTTCCTATCGGTAGCCATAAGTCCACGTCTCATGTCCCAAGGGCATCAATGGTTCTCTCTCGCAAGTTTTAAGCCGGTTTTCTCAGGCGCCTATGGCTTAGCGCTCTTGCATTCACTTATCCTCGGAATGGTTGCAGCCGTAGGTGCAATGACAATTGCGCTCTCTATGGCCTGGCTCATTCTCCGCACAAATACTCCTGCAAGAGTTCTGTGGAACACGGCGATCTTCGCATTGTTCCTCGCTCCGTCATATTTGATCGCCTTGGGATGGCAACGTCTTTTCGAACAACGCGGGGTATTAGAAATCATGGGGTTCTATGTAGAACCTATTAGGAATTTACTCTATGGCCCAGTCGGAATCTGTCTGGTGCTCATGGTCAAAGGAATCCCTTTTGCATATCTAGTGATCGCGAATGCAATGCGCGGACTTGGTGAGGAGTTTGAGCAGGCGGTTCGAGTTCACGGTGGATCGCGTTTTGCAGCATTTAAGGTGATGGCGAGTTTGCTAATGCCATCACTCTTTTCTGCGATGGCAATTGTGTTTGCAGAGGCAATTTCTGATTTTGGTGTCGCTTCGACACTTTCGAGTGTTGGTCATTTCAGTGTCGCGACGTATCAGTTGTACCAAGGCATCAATTCGATTCCAGTCAATTTTCCAGTCTCTGCTGCCACGAGCCTTACACTGCTTACCTTGGTGATATTAGCGATACTGGCGCAGAATCGCGCGCTCCGCGGTCGCAGTTTTAGAACGCTTAGCGGACGTACTCGCCCCGCATCTATTACTCAGTTAACTTCCTTGGGCAAATTTTCTACCAGCACATATATCGTGCTTTTGCTCATTCTCACCCTAGGCATTCCGGTTTTTGGAGCAATCTCAGCTTCCATGTTGCAAGGTTTGGGAAGTTTACTGAGCCACTACACCATCAATTTCAGCAACTACTCCCGCGTCTTTCACTCCCGTTTTCTGCGAAACCCACTTATTTACTCTACGGAGATGTCACTGATAACCGCGACTTTGGCTGTGTGTTTAGCCGCCATCGCCTCAAAGGTCTTGTCCTCTGCACGCAATAGTCGTTCCAAACGTTTTGTAGATTTCTTTCTGTTGGCTGCAGTTGCACTTCCCGGCATTGTCTTTGCCATTGGATACATCTTCACTTACAACCTCAAATTTATTAATGACTTAGGTTTACACATTTACGGCACCTCGTTCTTGCTTGCGCTGGCATATACGGCAAATGCTTTGCCATCGACCTCCAGATCTCTTGTCGGCAACATGGGACAGATTCAGGAATCCATGATGGACGCCGCTCGAGTGCATGGAAGTGGAGCTGCTAAAGCATGGATCGATGTAACTATGCCCTTGATTGCAAGACCTCTACTTATCGCCTGGCTATTGACTTTCTCTGGGACGCTGCTCGAACTTCCAGTTTCTGAGTTGTTATACCCACCTGGTAGTCCACCGGTTGCGGTTGGCATTGAGCTTTCACTTGCAGGTTTTGATTACGGTGGCGGGACGGCGATTGAAGTGCTCTCCATTCTGTGGGCGCTGGTTGTTGTTGGGATGGCTTTCTTTTTATTTAATCGCTTTGCCCCACCAGGATGGAAGAGATTGGGAAATATACGATGAATCGAATAAGAG
>JAYVUF010000088.1:0-12909 GCA_043788135.1 Actinomycetes bacterium | reverse complement strand
GATTGCATCTCGCGCCCTTTAAATGGGCTGGCTACGCGCACTGCGCATTCCCGATTGTCATACCCCCATGAGATGGTATTTCCAGCCCACGCTTGCGGCTTCAGGCGCAGGAAGGAGACGTAAGAAGGACAGGTGAGGGCGAGCAATCCTGGAAGATGCTCAAGGACACCTGCGACAAATGATTCGCCGAGCGCGGAAAGTTTTGTGGGTTCTGCCTCGTTATACAGCAGATTCAGAGCCTTCTTCTTATCCCAAAGTGAGAAATGCAGATGGGCTCCAGAGCCAATGCCATCCTTAAATGGTTTCGGGGCGAGCGATGCAAGTAGACCGAACTGCACTTCTGCAGTGCCACGAATTGTGTCGCGAAATTGCAAGTGCTGGTCGGCTGATTTAAGCGCTGGTCCATACTTGATGGCGATCTCTTGTTGGCCAGGGCCATATTCATTGATGGCTTGCTCCACAATGATGCCTTGCTCAGTTAAGTTATCGACCATTTGATCCACGACGCTGCTGGCTCGATCCATGCCACTACTTGAGTAGCAAGGTCCATTCATCCAAGGAATCGGTCCATTCTCAGATTCCTCTGCCAAATAGAACTCTGATTCAAAAGCAGACATAAATTCCAAGCCCTGCTCATCCAATTTTGAGAGGACACGTTTGAGGACTGAGCGAGTACATCCATCCCAAGCGGTGCCATCTTGATTCTCAAGATCAGAGTGCATAGAGGCGGTGCGATTTAACCATGGTAATACAGAAAAAGTATCGATATCAGGAACGATACGTACTTCTCCAACGGGCTCCATTCCCTCAATGTGAACTAATTCTTCAAAGAGATTAACAGCGTGTTGGGCACGGGTGAGTCCCACTCCTTCAGTTATTTTGGAATCGAGTTGTGTCGCCGTCACCGTCTTGCCACGTATCACACCAGCGAGATCACAATAAAGAAATCGAATCAAACGCAGATTTTCTTTCTCTGTGATTTCAAGAATTTCTTTTCTTTTCATTTCTCTATCCTTCTATTCCGTAGGCTTTAAGGGCATTCTCACGACCAATAGCGGTAACCACACTGACGGCATCTTCTGCCGACCAATCACCCCGCAACACAAAGTTATCTGCAATTTCACCCAACCCCCTACGAAACAAAAGAGCACCGAGGTAAGTCAGCTCTGGCAAACCCCAGGCATCCGAGGAGAAGAGAACTTTGTGGAATGGTGCGAGTTCTAACGATTCTGCGATGATTGCTGTTGATCTAGCGCCCGTGTAGTTAATGGCCAGACCCACATCCATATAAACATTGCGAAACATCTGTGCTAGATAACCGGCGTTGCGTTGGAATGGATAGGTGTGAAGAAGAAGGACTGGAATATCTAGCGTCTCGAACTGACGGATCAGATCGGTCATCAACAAAGGATCACAGCGATGCAAATAAAGGTCTGGGTCTCCAAAGCCGATATGAAATTGAATTGGCTTTCGCAAATCGGTGGCGCTGTAAATCAAATAGCGAAGCAAAATCGGATCTGAAATTCTCACCTTCCCGGTCGCTTCAATCTCTTTAAACCACTGACCGGCAGCGCGTTCTACCTCAAGTGAGGTTGGGGCACTTGCCTCAAAATCTAGACCGATTCGATATGCAACTATTGATTTGAGTCCAATCGCTTCCGCAGATTCATGAGCTAGCACCTCAACAAATGTAGAGGCAAAGTCAGAGGCCTTGATCCCGCTAGCCGCTACTTTCTCAGCTACGGTTTCAATTCGAATAATTTCATCTGCTTTGGCACCCGTGACTTCAGCCATCTCTTTAGGGCTGTATATTGTTTCACCGCGAAGACCCGATTCAACAAAGTAGTGATCAATACCTGTTGCTTTGAGTAATCGATCATTAACTTCTGCAGCACCTAATTCTAGACGGCGGCTCCAATATTCAGCCGGGCTAGCGTGTGGTTCTAAATCTAATAGGGGTGCAACCCAACGGCGTGTTGCAAATCCCACTTGCGTGTTCATCGCTTCGATGAGTGATTTAGGAGTGCGATCAGATTCAGTAATCATGTGAGTAAAAGATTCGAGAGTGGGGTCCTCTTTAACCACACCATGAACATGATGATCGACTAAACCTAAATCAGCTAGTGCCTCTGATGCCGGACCAGATGGTTGTATTTTCCATTCACTATTCTCATATTTCGCATCATTCTTATTGACCACGGTCTAATCCTAGACAATCTTTTAAAAATATTTAATAAATATTTAAGGAACGAGTGCGATTAC
Source organism: Actinomycetes bacterium (assembly GCA_043788135.1). GTDB lineage: Bacteria > Actinomycetota > Actinomycetes > Nanopelagicales > Nanopelagicaceae > PALSA-747. Next base: position 10,647 of record JAYVUF010000088.1, on the reverse strand, counting down.
TCTTGCGGGGCTACCCGAGCCACCTACTAATGGCAAGACGCCGACAACCAACCACGAACCAGTGGGAGGCAACTCTTTCAAATTCTGTAGATTTTCCAAATGCCAGACGCCCTTAGGATGAGAGATTTGGGAGTGAACCGGAAAATGTGACGCCACTCCGGAGTCAATGCCCAAGGTATCGATCCCCAAACCAACTATTCCGCGCGAGTTCACAAGAAAATCAGCGGCCTCTAGGCCATAACCCGGGAAGCGTAAATTGCCCGGTTCCCCCGCATATTTTATAGAATCAGTGTTGAAATCTTCCCAACCAGTTCGTAGTAAAACTACGGAACCAGTTGGAATTTGACCGTTTACAGTTTCAAAAGCGGTGACTTCTTCCAGGGTCAAGACGGCATCTGCATCAGATCCGACTCGGGCTGAGATGTCAATGACAACCGCAGGGCGAACCAACTCGGAAGCAGGGATCTGATCAACTGTCTTCTTGCCTGCTACAAAATGACATGGGGCATCAAAGTGCGTACCCGAATGCTCAAAGAAGGAGACACGGCGTGCAAAGAAACCATCATGTTCCACTGTCCCCAAAACTTCAGCCTCGGGGGCGGAAGTCCCTGGCCACATGATGACGCTTGAACCTAATGGAATTGTAAGGTCTACAACTTTCGCACTGCCGAGCATAATTCTCTCCTTTATTTCAATTACTTTCCTAAGGTGTATAGAACTGAACTTACCTTACGGCTTCGGAAAGATTTTCATCGTTCCGAAGTTGTTCACCTAACTTGGTTGCTAATTTTGGCTTAGCGAAAATAAAGATAATTCCAATTGCGAGCCAAATTATAGCCGCGATCGGTAACGCCCTCCCCGCTGCAGAAGTTGGCCAAGGATTTACATTCTCCCAAAGGGTTATTCCCAGCATTCCAAGACCGAGGATAGGAATAATAATTTCCCATTGCGCCGTGCGTTTCTTGCCTGAGAAGAAGAGGAACTTTATAGCTCCGACAGTCGCTAATACATAAACGATCAGGAGAATCAACGTTCCAATAACACCACTTCCGGCGAAGATGTCAAAAGCCTGCTTGTTCCATGCAAACTTCCAGACCACCAAGATAACAAGTACAGCTGCCGAGATTAGGCGAGTGGCGTGCATGGGGGTTCCATTCTTTTCATGAACTTGAGAAAGTAATTTATTTCCGCCATCTCGACCCATTGCAAAGGAGAGACGTGAGGCACCAACTAGGCAAGCGAGTAGGCAACCGAAGGCGCTAAAGGCAGCGCCTAAGGAGATGATGGTGCCGATCCAAGAACCGATGAATTGAGTACCTAGATCACCCATTAATGATCCAGATGAACCGAAGGCTTTAATGCCCGCAGCGTTTGTTCCAAAACCCATTACTTCGACGGCAGTCACAATTACAAAATAGAAACCACCGAAAATGGCTGTTCCTAAAATTGCCTTTGAAATATCTTTCCGAGGGTTATTGGTCTCTTCACCAAGAGTCGATGACGCTTCAAAACCCGCAAAGGAGAGGAAGCCAAAAACAGCGCCCACGAATACACCGTTGAAGCCCGAACCTTTCGGAATTGAGAAGACCGACCAATCAACGTGGTTGTGGTTAGGTGCATGCCCACTGGCCAGTTTAATAAAGACAACAACCGTAGTCACCAGAATAAGTATGACTGTGATTCCTTCGAAGGAGAGCAGAAGCCTGGTTCCCTTACGGGCTGGAACTATGGCAACCCAATATGCAATCGCAACCGCTATCAGCCCAATAACAAAGGGAAGAGCGGCAGGCTGCTTATGCCAAATACCTATCTCATCTAGAAACTTCGCCCCGAAGATTCCGGTCGCCATCGACGTGACACAACCGTAAAAGGTATATGTGCCGATCAGGCCCCAGCCTGCAACCACACCACTTCTGGAACCCATGGTTGCTCCTACAAAACCGTAGACGCTACCTGCGTGATTGAAATTTTGACAGAGGCGAACGAATCCATATGCGATAAGAAGCACACCGATAGTCGCTATAGCGAAAGAGAGAGGGACCGCACGTCCTGCACGTCCGACGCTACCCTGTGGATTGATGTTGGCCGCCATCGATGGCGCCATCAGAGCGACTGAAATTCCGATTGCTTCCCAAACATTTAAATTTTTAACTAATTTTGTTGCAGTCATCTGTAGCCTCCCGAGATAGTCATCTCAAAATCATCTGATAGTGAATTGTGCAGGAAAGAAGCCACTTTTAAGACAAAATTCCCATTTACACCAATTAGAGTGTTTTGGGTTCAGATAAGTATTTTTGCCGCGCTCTGGCAGTCCAGGCGCATCTGGATCAAAAGTGCATCCAAGCTTTCAAATTTTAAGGTGTCGCGGAGGCGAACCACGAACTCGAGAATGGCTTCTTGGTCGTACAAGTCCAGACCTACTTGATCAAGTGCATAAGCCTCCACCTGACGCCCGCGCAGGCCTGGAAAAGTTGGATTGGTTCCGATTGAGATGGCGGCCTGCCAACGAATTCCCCCAACAGTTAACCAACCGGCATACACACCGTCAGCAGGAATAGTCGCATGATCGGAGAGACCGATATTTGCGGTGGGATAGCCAATGGTTCTTCCTCTTTTTTCCCCGTGTACCACTGGGCCACGAAGATAAAAGGGCCTAGTTAATAATTCGTTGGCTCGCTCCACATCTCCATCTACAACCAAAGTTCTAATTCGAGTGGAGGAGATTGCGCTGCCACGATCTTCTTCTAGCGGAACTGCACTTACTCCAAACCCCTGAGCATGTGCTTTGAGATATTCAACGTTACCAGCCGCCTTGTGACCGAAGGTGAAATTGGAACCGACAGTGATATGGGTAGCCCCAAGCTGATTTACCAAAATTTCTGCTATGAACTCATCTGGGGATTTACTTGCAAATGTTTTAGTGAATTCGATGACCACTACTTCATGGGCACCATTTTCTTTAAGTAAAGTGGTTCGATCTTCGAGAGAAATTAGCTCCGTGGGAGTGCGCTCCGGGGCGAAGATAGATGTTGGATGTGGATCGAACGTGAGTATTGTGACCGGACCATATTTAGCCGCCTCGTTCAATATTTGTTGATGGCCTCGATGCACTCCATCGAAAATTCCGATAGCAATTGAGGTCATGGCGCCAAGTCTTTCATGGAAACGAGAGTTGGGCTCGCGACCGTCTTCTCCCCAACGATGCGATTCTCTAGAAGTGCCACGAAGGATCCATCTCCAGATAAGCCAGCCACTGCGCCGGTGCTTTCATTTGCTGAGATTGTTCTACCAAATGAGATCTCAATTAATTCACTTGGATCCAGATTTCGCTCCGGAAGTATCCGTCCGATTCCAGTTGCGGTTGGAATAGGTTGCGCGCTCTGCCAATCCAAACACTCTGATATATCAAAGGGCGAAACGAAGGTGCGTCGCAGCGAGGTGAGGTGTCCCCCCACCTTTAGTAAATCGCCTAGGTCTCGAGCGATCGCTCGAATATAAGTTCCAGTTGAGCAAATAACGGAAATATCAACTGCAATCTCCTGATTCTTACGGCTGATGGCATCAACCGTAATCGAAGAAATGGTGACCTCACGCGATGGGAGTTCAAATATTTCTCCCGAACGCACTCTGGCATGACCAGTTTTACCATCGATCTTGATGGCGCTGACTGAGCTAGGGCGCTGAGAGATGGTACCCACCATGCCCTTGAGCTGTTCGGAGATATCGTGATCAATGATTCCTGCCAGGACATTGGGATCTCCGGTTGTAAGGAGTTCTCCATCCTTATCATCAGTGAGTGTCGATTTACCAAGCGCAATACTTGCTTCATACGCTTTGGTTCCATCAACTACATATTGCAGGAGGCGAGTAGCGTTTCCAATTCCGAGAACTAATACCCCGGTCGCCATGGGATCTAGCGTGCCGGCATGACCGACTTTTTTAGTACCAAAGCGACGACGAATATTGGCTACAACATCGTGGCTTGTCATTCCGCTTGCCTTGTCGACAAGCAAAAAACCATCCATGTGGTGTTTAAATTTATTCGGAGATCTTGTAAGGATCTGCCTCTACCGGCGTTGCATTCTCACGCAACTTTGCAAGTTCGGCGTCAGCGGCACGAACTGATGAGATAAGTTCATTCATCGCGCTAGCAGATTCTTGAAGTCCATCTGCGAAGAATTCAATAGTGGGAGTGATTCGAAGTCCAAGTGCGCTTCCCACCTCCCGGCGAATTAGCCCTTTGGCAGAGGTGAGTGCCGCTGCAGTCCCAGCTTGAGCATCCGCGTCGCCGAGTACGGTGTAAAAGATCGAGGCTTGTTGTAAATCACCCGTCACTCGTACATCGGTGATCGTGACAAATCCTAGGCGCGGATCTTTTACCCGCGCCTCAAGAGTCATGGCTATAACCTCTTTAATACGATCAGCAACTTTCAGGGCACGATTTGATGCCATTTTTAGGCTCTCTTCTTCTCGCGAATCTCAAAGACCTGAATTACATCGCCAACTTCGAGATCCTTATATGAACCTAGACCAATACCGCACTCATAACCATCCTTTACCTCGGTCGCATCATCTTTGAAACGGCGAAGTGAATCAATGGTCAAGTTTTCACCTAGTACAACACCATTGCGCAAGGTACGCGCTTTAGCATTTCGGCGAATGAATCCGTCCAGGACTAAGCAACCAGCAATATTTCCAACTTTACTCGACTTGAAGATATCACGAACTTCTGCGTTACCGAGTACAACTTCTTCATACTCAGGTTTGAGTAGCCCTTTAAGAGATGCTTCGATCTCTTCGATGGCTTGATATATGACGGTGTAGAAGCGAACTTCAACGCCTTCTTGATCAGCAAAAATTGCCGTTTGTGGCTCAGGCTTTACGTTAAATCCAATGATGACAGCCGTTGAAGCCGAGGCGAGAGTCACATCATTCTTAGTGATCGCACCAACACCACGGTGGATAACACGCAGATCAACATCGACGCCAACATCAAGTTGCAACAGCGCATCTTCCAAAGCCTCGACAGAACCTGAAACGTCACCCTTAAGAATGAGGTTGAGGGTGCTGACCTTAGATTGCTCCATGAAGTCTTCAAGAGAAACCTTCTTGCGAGTCTTAGCTAGCAGAGCATTACGGGTAGCGAGTTGTCGTTTCTCTGCAATTTGACGCGCGGTCCGATCATCTTCCGCCACGATAAATGAATCTCCTGCGCCGGGAACTGAGGTGAATCCGAGAACTTGAACGGGACGCGATGGGCCTGCTTCAGTTACATTGTCTCCATTTTCATCGAGCATGGCACGAACCCGACCATAAGAGCCACCTGCCACAATTGCATCTCCAACGCGCAAAGTTCCGCGTTGAACAAGAACTGTTGCAACAGGGCCACGGCCCTTATCGAGATTGGCTTCGATGGCAACACCACGTGCGGCATCATCTGCGATAGCACGCAGATCTAGCGCTGCGTCTGCCGTGAGGAGCACACTTTCAATCAGGGCATCTAGACCCTCACCAGATTTCGCAGAGACGTTAACAAATATCGTGGTTCCACCATATTCCTCGGCGATCAGGTTGTACTCGGTTAACTGCTGGCGGACCTTATCTGGATTGGCGTCTTCCTTATCAACTTTGTTAACAGCAACAACGATTGGAACATCAGCCGCTTGCGCATGGTTAAGTGCTTCGATCGTTTGCGGCATCACGCCATCATCAGCCGCGACAACCAAGATTGCAATATCTGTTACCTTGGCTCCGCGTGCACGCATGGCGGTGAACGCTTCATGGCCTGGAGTATCGATAAAGGTGATGGCTCTTTCCAGCCCATCGTGCATATGATGAATTTGATACGCGCCAATGTGTTGAGTGATTCCACCCGCCTCGGACTTAACAACTTCCGTTTTACGAATTGCATCCAAGAGGCGAGTCTTACCGTGATCGACGTGACCCATTACAGTCACAATCGGGGAACGCACGACGAGATCCTCTTCTGCGATATCTTCAAGTTCTCGTTCTAAATTGATATCAAACTCTTCTAGTAATTCACGATCTTCATCTTCTGGACTGACGACTTGAATAACAAATCCCAGTTCACCTCCCAAAATTGAGAAGGTATCTTCATCTACTGACTGAGTTGCGGTAACCATTTCACCTAAATGAAATAGAGCGGATACAAGTGAGGCTGGATCTGCATTGATTTTCTCCGCAAAATCCATCAAACTCGCGCCGCGCCGTAATCGAATTACAGTCTTACCGTCACCATGTGGAACTACTGCTCCACCAAGTGAAGGTGCCGCCATGTTGTCGAATTCTTCACGTAGCGCTTTCTTGCTCTTACGAGCTCTACCCTTCTTGCTTCCTTGCTTTCCAAATGCACCCGCGGTGCCGCCACGTTGATGACGACCGCCTCCTTTGCCTCCAAAAGTAGATGGCCCTGTTGTCGGCGCTGCAGAAGGAGAACGGTATGGAGATCCACCAGCTGCGCCACCTGGACGTGGTGCCCCCGTTGCAGGTGCTGCCCCCGGACGCGCTGGGCGGGCTGCAAAACCGGGACGAACAGCGCCGGGACGATTGCCCGACATAGGTGGACGTTCACCAGGACGAATAGGTCGGTTAGCAGGAGGACGAGGCATCGCGCCTCCAACCGAAGATGAGAATGGATTGTTGCCTGCTCGTGGAGGGCGAGGTATTGCACCCGCTGCTTGGGCTGGATTGGGTGTTGCAAATGGATTGTTACCGGGGCGAGGAGGTTTAGAAAGTGCCTCACTCGGTTTCGGTGTTGCACCATCCACAGCGGGTGCCATGGAAGCCGCAGGTGCCGTGGGTGCCGCAGGTGTTGTAAAGGAGGTTGGGACAACGGCAGGAGGAGGAGTTGGAAGTGCCGAAGTTCTTGGATGCGTCGAGCTCGGAGCTGATGAACCGGCCGCAATTCCTAATTGATTCCGGGTGCTCTCATCGAGTGAGGCGATAGCGGCATCGATCTCCGCCTGAGTAGGTTCTGGCTTCTTTACAGTCGCCTTCTTTACGGTCGCCTTTTTAGCAGGGGCGCTCGCTCCTTCGACTGGTTTCATCTCTGGGAATTTCTCCATCAACTTGCGCACGACAGGCGCTTCTACCGTTGATGATGCTGACTTAACGAACTCGCCAACTTCTTGTAACTTAGTGAGGAGCTCTTTACTGTCGAGCCCTAAATCTTTTGCTAATTCGTAAACGCGAACCTTTGCCACAGTTGCCTTCCTGATACTCGGCCCCTGCGTCTTTCGCGGAAGCCTAAATAATTGCCTTACTCATGAGCGCGCGGTGCTCATGATTGTGAGTGTGCCTTCATTTTTGCTCCTTGGTCATCGTCAAACTACTTGAAACTAGATGTGAGAAAAATTTCTAAATCCTCGGTGACAAGGTCTCCACCAGATTTAAATTCCCGGTTAAAAGACCGTCTTTGCGCCGCTAATTCGAAACAATTCGGGTGAAGCCAAGCCCCTCGACCTTCACGTGTTCGATTCGGATCGGGAGTTACCCGACCTTGAACGAGCACCAAACGTAGAAGTTCATGTGAACTCTCTCGACTTCGACACGCGATACAACTGCGCACCCCGACGACCGACTCCATTGAAGGGAATCTTACTCGGTAGGAGCCGTAGGGCGTAATTCCGCACTCTGCGCTGAGAGCAGAGCTTGCGTTGCTACCTCTGCGGCCTGTTCAGCCTCTTCAGCCTGAGCTTTCTCGGCTGCTTTCGCCTCAGCTTTGATGATATCGCTCGGTTTGAGCAACCGCTCAACTGGATTATCGGGATGAATATCCATCCGCCAGCCGGTGAGCTTTACCGCCAGCCGGACATTTTGACCATCTTTGCCGATAGCTAAGGAGAGTTGGAAATCGGGAACAATCACTTTGGCCGATTTTGCCTCTAAATCTACGATCTCAACGCTGGTTACCCGGGCAGGGGCTAAAGAGCTAGCAACATAAGTAGCTGGGTCTTCCGAGAAATCGACAATATCAATTTTCTCGCCATTTAACTCATCCATGACCGCTTTAGAGCGAGCGCCTAGTGGACCGATCAGCGCCCCTTTGGGACTTACCCCAACACGGTGGGAGCGAACCGATACCTTGGAACGCTGGCCCGGTTCACGAGAGACACCCACGATTTCAACAACTCGATCTTTCAACTCTGGGACTTCCAAGGTGAAGAGCATTTTCACAAACATGGGATGGGTACGAGAGAGAGTTACTTCTGGTCCCTTCTCCCCCTGCCTGACATCCACTACATAGGCTTTGATGCGATCGCCGTGTGTATACCTCTCGTGTGGAACTTGCTCATGTTGAGGTATCTTCCCTTCAACTTTTCCGAGGTCGACATAAATGATGCTCTGATCGCGTCCCTGCTGGACAATTCCAGAAATAATATCACCGACGCTTCCAGTGAACTCTGCAACAATTCCTGCATCATTCATTGCGCGCATCTTCTCTTTCAGAACTTTTCGCACGATGGATTTAATCTTCGCCTCAAAGTCTTGCGGCATATCAGTTATGGTGCCGCTGTAGATTCCTTCGGCATCAAATTGCGGAACTTGAATCAAAATATCACCACTTTGGCGATTCAAAACTGCCCGCCCCCCTGACATCGCTTCAGGTAGTTCGCTATAACTTTCGGTGACAGTTTGCTCTATAGAATTAATTAATTTTTCGAGAGGGATTCCCTTCTCAACCGTCATCGCTAAAAGCGCATCGACATCTACGCTCATTCCCCGTGATCCTTTTTCAAAGATTTAAATTCAATTTCAATATTTGCACGTGAAATATCTGCCAGAAGAACCATTGAACCATCGATAGCTATAGTCGATGCACTCAAATCTCCGATGCGACCCTTCACAAGTACCCCGTTATGAAGAACTATCGTCGCCAGCCTCCCCTGATTCTTGATCCAGTGCCGAGGCAGAGTGAGAGGTCGGTCAATTCCTGGTGAGGTGACTTCGAGAGTGAAAGGGGTTTCACCCAATTCTGGAAGATTTTCTAACGCCTCAGATATATTTTTAGTAACGGAGGTGACCTGATCCAGGCTGAGGTGTGATTCGCTGTCAATTACAATCGTCAAAATAGTTGGCTCTCCGCCTGAAAGAGAGACCTCTTCCAGAAAGATACCTTGGCCTTCAATGAGTGGAGTCAGACTCTTTGTAACTACTTCAATAACACCCATATCTAGCTCTCTTTTCCGCTATTTAATTGTAGATCCAATCATAACTCAACTTTGCAATGAGTGCCGCCACCACAATTAAAAAGATCTTTCGCACGAGTGGTGATCCCCCGCGAATTGCCAACCGGGAGCCGATTACCGCACCCGTAACATTCGCTAGGGCTAGCGCCAATCCTAGCTTCCACCAAATATGACCTGCAATTTGAAAGGTAACAATTGCACCGAAATTTGTAGCAATATTAACGAGTTTAGCGGTAGCACTTGCTTTAAGAAATTCATATCCAACAACGATTACCAATAGGAAAACTAAAAAAGTTCCAGTTCCCGGACCAAATAGTCCGTCATAAAAACCAATAGAGAGACCGCACGCTGCAACAATCCAGAGCCGCTGAACATGGGTGAAGCGTAATTTCTCATTTAAGCCAAGCTCCGGTTTACGCCAGGTATAAATACCGACCAGAACTAAGAGAGTAAGAATAAGAGGATGAAAAACCTTGGCAGGAAAGTGAGAAGCTAGTTGAGCTCCAACAACCGAACCAAAGAGCGCTGGTCCCGCCATTGCTGTCGTCAATTTTAAATCGGGACGTACCTTTTTGAAATAGGAGGCGGCAGCACTGGAAGTTCCAAAAATCGATGGAATTTTATTTGTTGCAAGTATCAAAGGAATCGGCTTGTTAGAGATTCCAATAAGAAGGGCGGGGAGCTGAACTAGACCTCCACCACCAGCAACCGCGTCCACAAAGCCTGCGAATCCGGCAGCCAATGCTAAAAATAAAAAATTACCCAGAGACATTTACGAATTAATTGCTTTGAGAATCTCTGCCACGGCGTTGCCGGAGCTGAACTCCATTTTGCTCCCGAGGTTACGGACTCTAAACTCAATTTTTTCCTCTGTAAGTGATTTGCCAACAATCACTATGTATGGAATTCCAATTAGTTCAGCATCTTTAAATTTCACCCCAGGGCTAGCCTCCCGACGATCGTCAAAGAGCACTACGATTCCCGCAGATTCAAGTTCATCGGCGAGTTTCTGCGCGTAGGCATAAATGGAGTCATCTTTGCCGGCAGCAACAAGATGCACCTCGGCTGGAGCAATTTCCCGTGGCCAATTGAGTCCAATTTCATCGTGGGTCTGTTCAGCGATCGCTGCAACTGCGCGTGAAACCCCGATTCCATAAGAACCCATGGTGACAACTTGTGATTTTCCGTTCTGATCCAGAACGGTGAGCCCTAAGGCTTGCGCATATTTACGACCCAGTTGAAAGATATGGCCTATCTCTATAGCGCGGTCTATAACAACTGGCGAATCGCATTGCGGGCAGAGATCCCCCTCTTTTACTTCCGCTGATTCAACAAACCCTGCAACTGTGAAATCTCTCCCATGCACCACGAACCGTGCATGCTTATCTCGTTGGTTGGCACCCGTGATCCAATGCGAACCCAAAACAATGCGGGGGTC
>JAYVUF010000087.1:0-5292 GCA_043788135.1 Actinomycetes bacterium | reverse complement strand
GTAACGACATCGAGAAGGCGACCTCCCTTGCTCGCGCCATGGTGACTCAGTACGGCATGACCGAGGCGATCGGAGCGATTAAATTAGGCACAGATGCCTCTGAACCCTTTATGGGTCGGGATTACGGACATACGCGCGACTTTTCCGAAAGCATCGCAGCGCTCGTAGATTCAGAGATTCGCTCTCTGATTGAAAATGCACACCAAGAGGCCTTTGATATTTTGGCGGCAAATAGATCAATTCTTGATGAGATGGTTCTCCAGTTACTCGAAAGAGAGACGCTCAATAAAGAAGATATTTCTGAAATCTTTAAAAATGTGACTGCCTGGCCATCTCGTCCAGCATGGACTGGATCGGCGAACCGTAAACCGTCGACGCTTCCTCCGATCGCTACCAGAGTAGCTCTTAGCGCTTCCAGTCTGGAAAGTTCTGCTAAAACGGAGACCGCTGAAAAGAAAGTTGAAAAGACCGCTGAAAAAAAGGTTGAAAAGACCGCTGAAAAAAAAGTTGTAAAGCGAACTCCGAGAGTGAAGAAGACCAGTGACTGATATCAGCTCCGTTTCGATGGGTCCCCACGATGGACGCGCAGATCAAGCGTACGACCATGCACGGGCCGAAAACGCGGTGCGAGAAATTCTTATAGCACTCGGAGAAAATCCAGATCGTGAAGGGCTGAAAGAAACACCAGCAAGAGTCGCAAGGGCCTTTCGTGAAAATTTTGCGGGGCTATGGATGTCGCCTGAAGATGTTCTCACGACAACTTTTGATACAGGACATGAAGAGCTTGTAATAGTAAAAGACATCGAAGTTTTTTCGCATTGCGAGCATCACCTCACTCCTTTTCATGGAGTTGCGCATGTTGGGTACATCCCGTCTGGCAGAATCACCGGACTTTCCAAGATCGCCCGATTAGTGGATCTATTTGCTCGACGACCTCAAGTGCAAGAAAGACTGACGACTCAAGTCGCAGATGCGCTCGTTGAAATTCTCAAGCCAGCAGGTGTAATAGTAATTATCGAGTGCGAACACCTTTGTATGTCTATGCGTGGAGTTCGCAAAGCAGAGGCACGAACTGTTACAAGCGCTGTGAGAGGAAAATTGCGAGATCCTGCAACGCGCGCAGAGGCAATTAGTCTCATCACGAATAGGTAATTCAGGTGGCGATTTCTGATTTAGGTCTTGCATCAGGTAGAACCCTCGTAATGGGAATTCTGAATGTCACCCCCGATTCATTTGCTGATGGAGGGTTGTACTCGTCTACGAGCGATGCCATCAATCGCGGATTGGTAATGGTTGCTGAAGGTTGTGACATCATCGATGTTGGTGGTGAATCAACTAGACCGAATTCGAAGAGGGTCTCCGCAGAGGAGGAAGCGGCTCGAGTGCTTCCGGTTATTTCCGAGCTTTCCAGAGCCGGCGCGATGATAAGTGCAGACACGACTCGTGCTTCTATTGCCCGGGAAAGCGTCAAAGCAGGAGCAAGGATGGTTAATGACATCAGTGCGGGAAAATATGATCCCGAGATGTTAACAACGATTGCTTCTTTAAATTGTCCATATATTGCAATGCATACGCGGGGAAATTCGCAGACCATGACATCTCTCGCGGTGTATAAAAGCGTGGTAGATGAAGTTGTTGAAGAATTGTCAGTACGAGTTGATGCCATATTGGAAGCGGGGATTTCAGCATCGAATCTGATTCTTGACCCAGGCATTGGTTTTGCCAAAGAGACTGATCACAATTGGACACTCCTGAACAACCTCGACGCAATTGAATCACTTGGATATCCAGTCTTGATCGGGGCTTCACGAAAGCGATTTCTGGGTGTGCTTCTTGGAAATGCGGACCCAAGTGATAGAGAATTTGCATCAATCGCGCTTACCACGCTACTTGCAAAGAGGAATACTTGGGGAGTGCGAGTTCATACCGTCAAGCCCCATCTGGATGCAATTAAAGTGGCGGGCAGATCTTGATGTCGGACTTAATTCAGATTTCTGGAATTCGTAGTTTCGGTTTTCACGGTGTATTTGAAGAAGAGCGGAAGAATGGGCAGGAATTCTTTGTAGATCTTTTATTTCACAAGGATCTGTCTCAAGCATCCAAGAGTGATGATCTCCGTGACACGCTCGATTACTCACTCGCGTGCGAGCTGGTGGTTAAAGTGATTCAGAGTGGGCCATATTCACTTATAGAAAGACTTGCAGGAGAAATTGCCAATCAACTCTTGAACGAGTTCGATGATTTCGAGAAGGTAGAAGTGACCGTTCACAAACCCATGGCTCCAATTTCGGTCCAAGTTCGAGATATAGCAGTCACTGTAGAACGATCTCGATGAGGGCGGTGATTGCTCTCGGTGCGAATCTCTCCACACCTGAAGAAGCAATTGAATTGGCGATCAAACTGCTTGAGGGATCTACGCAACTAATTATTCGCTCGTCGCTTTACAAAACAAGGCCGGTCGGAGGACCCCCACAACCAGATTTCATAAACGCAGTCTGCATAGTGGAGACCGAATTACCACCGCTTGATTTACTTGCCCTACTACAAGGAATTGAAAAAAGTATGGGCCGGATAAGAGATGTGAAGTGGGGGCCGAGAGTCATAGATTGCGATCTCATTGTGTATGGAGACCTTCAATTATTGGGGGACGCTTTGACTTTGCCGCACCCACTCGCACATCAACGTCGATTTGTTTTGGAACCCTGGTTAGAAATAGATCCAGACGCTGAAATACGGGGACAAGGGCCAATTAGAAATCTTTTGGCTCAGTTGCCTCCTGCCTAGTAGCGCTTTTATCCTAATCACCCTGGCGCGCGGAGCGCCACTAGGCCCGGTACCGGAAAGGACTGGAGCAGATGCAAGTAATTCATGACCTTGAAGACCTTCGTCGTGCAACTGAGGAAAAGTTGGTTCTTGTACCAACTATGGGCGGCTTGCACGAAGGTCATTCTTCGCTCATCAAACTAGCAACTAATTTTTCACGCGCTGTTCTCGTTAGCGTTTTTATTAACCCACTCCAATTTGAAGACTCGAAGGATATGGAAAATTATCCTCAAACGCCTACTTCGGATATACAACTGGCACGAAGGGGAGGTGCCTCTGTAATGTGGTTTCCGGAAGTGGCAGAGATCTACGATGGAAGAGTCCCGTCACAATCTGCAGGTGATATTGGAGATTTATTTGAAGGCGTGAGTCGATTGAGCCATTTTTCTGGCATGTTAACGGTAGTAAATCGCCTTTTTGAATTGACTCAACCATCTTGGGCTATTTTTGGAGAGAAGGATTTTCAGCAGTTATTTTTGATAAAGAAAATGGTAAAAAGGCTTTCATTGCCAATCGAAATAATCGCCGCTCCTACCGTCAGAGAGGCGGATGGTCTGGCCATGTCCTCGCGCAATTCCCGTCTCATAGAGCAAGATCGTGCTGCCGCTTCTGTACTTTTCCGGGCGCTCTCTGCTGCCGTACTTGAGAAGGATCTCACTCGGGCCAAGGCAACCATCCTTCGAATTGCGGAATCCGAACCACGATTTCACCTTGATTACGCCGAAATTATTGATGAAGTTGACTTTACCCTCGCGACAAATGGGACAGTGAACCCGCGAGCGCTGATCGCTGGTTGGATAAATGGAGTGCGTTTGATTGACAATATGCCTATGGGAAATTTCGAGGGATGAGACTTCTCGCGCCAGAACCAGGATGGACAGCGAAGGCAGATGTAATCGTCGTCGGATCAGGGGTCTCTGGTCTCACCACAGCGCTTCAGGTGCGGAGTTTTGGTCTCTCTGTTTTACTTGTTACGAAAGCGCGAGTTGATGAAGGTTCCACTAAATGGGCGCAAGGTGGAATCGCGGCGGCGCTCGGACCAGGTGATTCACCAGAGCAACATGAGCGGGACACGCTCGTTGCTGGCGCTGGTCTTTGTGATGTGGAAGCGGTAAAAGTTTTAGTCTCCGAAGGTCCAGAGGCAGTCCGAAAACTTATCGCCCGAGGCGCAGTATTTGATAAAGAGGCGAGTGGTGAAATTGCTCTTACACGCGAGGGCGGTCATTTACGAAACAGGATTGTACATGCGGGTGGTGATGCCACAGGGGCTGAAGTTTCGCGTGCACTCCTAGCAGCGGTGAGAAATGATCCAGAGATAGAAGTTATTGAACACGCCCTTGTTCTAGATGCGCTCGAAGATGCAGCGGGCAAGGTATGTGGCGTGACTCTTCATGTCATTGGCGCTGGCAGACGAGACGGAGTAGGTCGCGCAATCGCTCGGGCGACGGTGCTTGCTACTGGTGGGCTTGGTCAAGTTTTCGCGCAGACGACGAATCCGTCAGTGTCTACAGGAGATGGAGTTGCACTTGCACTCAGAGCCGGTGCAGAAATTGCGGATGTCGAATTTATTCAATTTCATCCAACGGTTTTATGGCTCGGCGAAAGTTCAAAAGGGCAACAGCCCTTGATTAGTGAGGCCGTCCGCGGTGAAGGTGCCTATCTACTGGACGATGACGGTTCTCGGTTCATGGTGGGACTCCATCCCCTCGCTGAATTGGCGCCGCGCGACATTGTCGCCATTGCAACTATGCGCCACATGAATGACACGGGTGCCCGCCATGTGTGGCTAGATGTCCGTCATTTAAATGGATTTAAAGATCGCTTCCCAACTATTTATGCCTCGTGCATTGCCCACGGAATAGATCCAATAACAGAACTCATTCCCGTTGCACCAGCATCTCATTACGCATCTGGAGGAGTGAGAGTTGATTTGAATGGACGATCAAGTGTGTCAGGACTTTATGCCTGCGGTGAGACCGCTTGCACTGGAGTTCATGGGGCAAACCGACTTGCCTCAAACTCCTTGCTCGAAGGGTTGGTCTTTAGTGCAAGAATTGCTGAGGATATTTCGCGGAATCTCCCAGATTTTTCTGAACCCGTGGACACTCCGGAAAAATCCTTCTTACTTTCTCCTGAAACAAGAAAAGTGCTTCAAGCAAGTATGAGTGCAGGTGCTGGCGTATTGCGTTCAGCTCAATCGCTGGGAAAGACCATGGTGGCGCTTGAGGAGTTAGAAGGCGAAGCCAGTTCCGAGCCATGTGTTGAAGCTTGGGAAACTACGAACCTTTATCATTTGGCTTTCGCCATTGTTCGTTCAGCGTTGAAAAGGGAGGAGACTCGGGGCTCACATTGGCGCGAAGACTTTCCGCACCAGTTGCCTGAGTGGTCCAAGCGAATACATCAGCATATGGATATTGAAGGACGCTGGAGTTCGAGCTTTGAAGAAGTCCAGGGGGAAGAAGAGGAGGT
>JAYVUF010000086.1:0-2957 GCA_043788135.1 Actinomycetes bacterium | reverse complement strand
TCTTGTATGGGCTGAAAGCGCGTTTCTCGTCGCACGCAACGAAATGCATTTTTGGTGCTTTCGTGTTATGTAACCTCAAGGTAGTGAACTTACCTTCTTGTCGCTCTTCGTGAGCTATATAAGGGGCTTACTTTTGGTTAATAACAACTCACTTTTGTGTCTCACTCGTCTCACCCTTGCCCCCAGACTTTGACTAAGCGGCCCCCGGACTACTAAGCGGCCTTCAGTACTACGACTCGTACTACCAGTGTGCACCTGGCTCTAACCAACCCGATCTTGTAGAGCGAGCGCTAGGACGCTCTTATCTACGGCGCCTGCAGTAGATACCCCAATTTCCTACGTGGTAGCGAATCCTTATTGTGTGAGCTACTGTGCATACTATGTCGCGACAAACTATAGCGCTGCTGCCTGACTTCTCTCCTTCGTATATGACGGATTCGAAGCTACACTGGAGTGACTTCAAAAAGTCGCTGAAAGAAAATGCTATGGCGTGGGGCTTCCGTCAGTGGTTCAATACAACTGTGTATGGCGGAGCCAAATGGAAGGAGCTGGCGAAGCTTGGCCTCAAGCTCAAGCAGGAAGACGACGACGAGCAGCTGCCTGATGTTGAAGATGTTATGGAGGAGAAAGCCGATGATGGCGATGTTGTTGCTGAGGAGAAAGCGCCAATGCCTGTCGAGGTGATGAAGATCATGGGCTACTCGCAAAGTGAGGTTGAATACTTTCAGGCGAGCACTCGTTTTGTTAATGTTTTAACTGGTTTTTTAGAAACTGTAAAACAGGGAATTGCAAGACAGAAGCTGTGGGGATGGATGGTCAAGTCTCTCTTTGGACAACGAACTACTCCAGGCCCATACTACTACCTTGTGGATGAAGTGGCGCACTCTGACGTCGCTGCTTTGTACCAACAGCTGATCCGGGTTATCGATACGCCTACTATGGTTTCTCAAGCCGATGATCTTGCAGCTGTGTTCCTTTATCCTTTTGACCCTCGATCGCAGGACATATTCAACTACTATGGGGAGATCAAGAAACTGGTGCGACGTGTTCACGACCTCAACCCCCTTCTACCGGAAGGGAGCAAGATCATTCTACCAGATACTGTCGTGCGGGCCCTGCTGCTTCGCGCTATGAAGTTGATCCCTCTCTACAAAACTGTGTTGGACTCCTTTATTATCAAGAAACCTGAGGAGTGGGCTACTTTTTCTGCTGACGATCTCTACAAACATTTGGAGCAGATCAACACGAATTCACGTGGCATCACGCAAAAAAATGGAGCCAGTACCAGTACATCTGAAGGCGCTGTTCACGCAAACGCAGTGCGCGTAAAAGGCAAATCCACTCAAGAAAAGAAACCTTGTTTCTCATTCTCCAAAACTGGTGTGTGCAACCGCACGAATTGCAAATTCAGCCATGATGCGAAAGATCGGCAAGCGCCATCTCAACCTTCAACCAAACCCGATTCTAAATCGGCAGAAGCCAAATCTGAACCTGTCAGTTGCCAAAATTGTGGCGATGACCATACAACTCAAAAATGCAAATTCGATGGCAAATGTGGACATTGCGGTAAACTTGGTCACAAAGAACTGTTGTGTAGGAGCAAAAAAGCGGGTAAACCAAAAGCCCTGCTACTCGATGCTGAAGGATCGGCTGTTCATGCAAACCTGCTCGTAGTCCCTGACTACTCAGTGCCTCTCTCCAATCTACTCTGCGTAGACGACGGGGGTGGTGTACCTCTTGCGCTTACTACAAAAGCCGATGACGGTACATTGTGTGAACAATTCTTTGCTGATACAGGTGCAAATCGTCATATACATCCGAATACGAAAGCTGCTGCAAGTTTCTATCGTATGGAGCTTTCCATTGGCACGGCTCAAGGTGAAAAGGCTATGACTTCCGAAGGTGTGGGTTCTATGAAGCTGTACACTCCCGATGGAATTCCAATGCCTGGCTTTGATCGTGTCGTGTTCGCAAAGCAGGCCGCTGCTAAGCTGGCCTCTGTTGGCGACATTTGCGACGCCAACATGGTGTGTGTATTTGACTGCAATGGCCTCCGCACCTTCAAGTCCAACGAAGTCAAGATCGAAGGACAACCTTTTACTGAAGACGCGCGTGATCCAAAGACCCGGCTCTACCCACTATCTCTGCGGCGAGTCAGTGGGGAAAGAGAGAGAAGAACCGAACTCATTGCGGCCCTTCGTGTTGCTGGGCCTCCAAGTTCAAGTACATCTCCCACGTCTACCTCCATGGTCACGCTGTGGGAAACATTTCCAACTGACATTCCTGGGAAAGCCATGCTTGGCAAGGCCTACATCAAAGACGGTCTTTCGGACTTGGATCGGTACCACGGCAAACTTGGTGACGTTGGTATCAAGGCGATGAAGAAGGCCCTACCTCATCTTTCCATTCCAGATAGGTACAGATGTATTTGGTGCATTGAAGGGAAAGTGCACAAGTTTGGTCACCCCAAATGCCCGGACAAGGATCGCACTCAATACCTGCCTGGCGTGTGCATTCACTCCGATCACAGTGGGCCATACTCTATGTCTGTGGTCATCGTTATTCGCAGTTGTACATTGATCGTGGCTCTGGTTATCTATGGGCTGTACGGATGGCGAAGAAGTCGGGGCATTACACTGCGACTCCTGATGTGGTGGCTGATGCTAGAGCTGCTTCTGGTCGACGACTTCAATATTTCCATACTGATGGTGAAGGTGTATTCGCTTCCGGCGAGACCGAAACTTTTCTCAGGGAGAAAAAAGTACGACACCTCTGGGGTGCACCTCATGACTCCAACACCAATCCCTTTGTGGAGCGGGCTCGCCGAACTGTGTTTGAAGGTACAACTACTTCTTTGATCCGTTCAGGTGCTCCTTCAAATTTCTGGGGTGAGGCGGAGAACCACAAGATTTTTACCATCAACGTGCTACCATCTTATGAAGACCCGGATGAACCTG
>JAYVUF010000085.1:0-2250 GCA_043788135.1 Actinomycetes bacterium | reverse complement strand
AGTACTGATTCGATGACCGGTATAAAAAGGGATTTCTTCGCGCACGTGTAGCCGAGCTTTTGTATTTCGCAACTCTCGCATCATGTCAACAATCTCATGAAGTTCATCTGACTCAAGCGCAAGTAGCCACTCATAATCACCCAGTGCAAATGCTGAAACTGTATTGGAGATAATTCCTGAGAATCCTCGCCCAGCCATGCCATGTTCAATCAACATCTCGCGTCTATCATTCTCGGGAAGCAGATACCAATCGAAGGATCGAACAAAGGGGTAGACAACAAGCCAATTCTTGGGCTCCGCTCCTGTCATGAACGCCGGTACATGTCCCTTATTGAACTCTGCGGGACGATGAATACCCACAGCTGACCATACTTTTTTTGACTGATGGCCTAATGCAGTTCGCGAAAATTGATGTAATGCTTTTTGAACTTGCTCGGCTGCAGCAGCATGTATCCATAACATAAAATCCGAATCAGCACGCAGCCCACTCACGTCATAGATTCCACGAATTTGAATATCGTGCTTTAGCCAATCAGCGATCAAATCGTCCAATTCCTTTTTTGCGCTATTAGCCGAACTTCCACCTTGCATAGTTCTATTGACACTAAATGTTGTCCATGCTGTGTAGCGAATAGTCTCGTTAATCTCACGAGCTTTAACCTTAGTTAATTCTTCAGACATTTGTGAGTCCTTTCATGACTTTTCGTGTATGTGAAATAATCCCTGCGATTCCATTTCCACTCATTGCTGATCCAATTACATGAAGCCCGGGGTGCTTTCCCAGTAATTGATTAATATGTTCAATATTTTCTCCATGTCCAACTTTTGCCTGAATTAAAGAGTGTGGCCATCTGACAACTTCAGCGTCAATTATTTCCAAAGTTTTTAATCCATAAAGTTTTTTTACATCGTTATTCGCTACTTTTAAAAGATATTCATTGTCTGGAGACACCACTCCATTTCTTCCGTAAGAAAGTCGAATTATCTCAACTTCAGCACCAACTTGATCTTTCAGCCATTTCCACTTAGCGGTAACATGTGTGGAACCCTTAGCAACCGTTTGTGCCCCAACCTCAGAGACGAGCACTCCCGAACCCAATGGCGCTTTACTCAGCTCTTTCGATTTGATCGCCATAAAGACCAATGCAACATCGATGGGATTAATCATCGCCAATCTCTCTGAAACTTCTGGTATCTCTACCAATAAATGAGTTGCCACATGAGGGGGAACGGCAACAACTACTTCTTCAGCAGTGAAACTGTTTTCTCCCACATTCACATGCCATTTTTGGTCTAAAGTGATCCGATCTACTGGGTGATTGTAATAAATTTCTACTCCAGCTTTGATTAAAAGTGTTTGCAGCGTCGTAATAATGAGGTTTATCCCGCCATTAATACCGGCAACCGGAGATCCAGGTCTAGACGCGCAACCTCTCAATTCTTTCACTGCCATACTTAACGAGTTCATCTCCTTAGCCTTATCCAATAAACCTGGGAGCAAAGATTCCATCTCTAATTGATACGAATCAGTAGCGTGAACACCCGCGGTGATCGGGTTCACAATTTTATCAACGACCTCTTTGCCCATGCGTTTTTCGACTATTTCGCCTAGCGTTTTTTCCTGTTCTATGTTCCAAGGAAATGAATCGAGTGAAAGAGAGAGGCGAGCCTGTTCTAAACCCAAAATAGCAACCGTTTCACGGTCCAATAAATCAGAAGGTATCCCCATCATTCCTTGCGGAATTAAGTAAAATTCTCCATTGGTATGAATTCGAGCATCACTTCTCTCAGGATAAACCAGCCAATTGGTGAGACCGATCTCATGAATTAATTGCAGGGTTTCGGGTCGAGTAATTGCAAACGACTCCGCTCCGGAGTCAATCAATGAACCGGCCAAGGTAAGAGATGAGATCAACCCGCCACATTTTTCATTTGCTTCAAAAATAGTAACTGAAAACCCCGCCCGATTAGCCTCATAAGCTGCGACAAGTCCAGCTATTCCACCTCCAACAACAATTACTCTGCTCATAGTGCAAAACCGTGAATAAATTCGACAAGTTTTGTGAGAACTTTTGGATCGGTATCAGGCAGAACTCCATGACCTAAGTTAAATATGTGGGATTTCGCCAGTTTTGCTTCGAGTAAAATTTCTCTGCTTTGACTCTCAATAAGGCCCCAATCCTTGAAAAGTATTTCTGGATCAAGATTTCCTTGAAGTGGAACGTTTTCGCCTAAGGAGTCAATTGCTTG
>JAYVUF010000084.1:0-3306 GCA_043788135.1 Actinomycetes bacterium | reverse complement strand
GCATCAGACATATCGAAACAGCCAACTTCGTCGGCAGCACCGAAGCGATTCTTACTTGCTCTGATTAAACGCAGGCGCGAATGTCGTTCGCCTTCAAAGTTAAGCACAACATCGACAAGATGCTCCAAAATTCTGGGGCCAGCAATTGATCCATCTTTTGTGACATGACCAACAAGAACCAAGGTTATGTTTCTTTCCTTAGTAATACGAATGAGCGCCGCCGCAATCTCGCGCACTTGTGTCACGCCACCGGCAGCTCCATCCACTGCGCTACTTGAAATAGTTTGAACCGAGTCGATTATTAAAAGTTCTGGTTTTACAGCATCAAGATGAGCGATAATTGCCCCAAGGTCGTTCTCTGATGCCAACCAAAGTTGTGGATCTATCGCTTTAAGGCGATCGGCTCGAACTCGAATTTGAGAGGAAGATTCTTCACCACTCACATACAGGGCTCGCATTTGTGACCGCGCTGATTCGGCAGCCACCGATAGGAGCAGAGTGGATTTTCCTACCCCAGGTTCTCCCGTCAACAATATGGCGGCGCCTGGTACTAATCCACCACCTAGGACTCGATCGAGTTCACTCACACCGCTAGAACGTGCGCGAGCACTTTCAATGCTGACATCTCCGATAGGAACTGCCGCTTGGGAGAAAGACCCAGCGACCAGTGAGAGTTTCTTTGGAGCTGCGATTTCTTCCACACTTCCCCATGCCTGACACTCTCCGCAACGCCCTACCCACTTGTTTGTACTCCAGCCACATTCGCTGCAGCGATAAGGATCTTTAGCCGGCGCCTTTGCCATGGCGAGTTACCTCTTCGCGCCGAGTGTGGCGGGATGGATAATAAAGAGTGGAAGCGCGCGCTTCTTATTCTTTTTATCTAGCTCTGAGATCGCTTCCATGCGTGCATCACAGTATTTTTTGAGTTCGGCATAACCTTCCGCGCCCATAAGTGCAATTAACTCATGGCAATTGGATAAGTAAACAGGCTCTCGTCCTACATGTGCTTCGGTGTTGGCAGTGCAATACCAAGAAAATTCTGCTCCCCCGTCACCCCAGGCTAAACGCTCATACTCTCCAATGACAGTGATTGAAATTTCACGTTCGCCAACCTCGCGGAGTTCAAAGGAGCGACGAATCGGCAACTGCCAACAGACATCGGGTTTGGTCTCTACGAAATGTACTTCCTCTTTTTGAGCCAAGTGATGTAGGACGCAGCCAAAACTTCCAGTGAATTCAGGATTTTCATATCCTTTGCGGTTGAGAAAAATGCAGGAATCTGAAATTTTTCGAGTCTTGCGATCACCATCCAGACCTACCTCAGAAATTCGTAGCGCTCCCGTGTTCTTCTTCGGCTGAGCTGCATCAAAAAATTGCCACATCTCTGGGGTCAGCCTTTGGGCAACCTTTAAAGTTCGTGCCTCATCTTCGGCGTCAGAGTAGTAGGCGCCATCTGAACAACATCCTGCATCTGGTTTATCAGCATCAATGCCGCAACATCCTGCTCCATAAATACACTGCCAGAAAGAGGTGAGCCAGGTGAGGTCGCAACGAAAAATTTCTTCAGGTTTAGCAGGGTCAGCAAACTCTACGAAATCACGTGCAAATCCCTCTTTAACTTCCGGCATAGTGCAAGAGCCTACTAGTGGTGCAGATTAATCTCAGAGTTGTAATGGAGACCTTTGCAATGTGAATGGCTAGGCTTACTCCTGTGAACAAGGTTAATAATCCCATCACGATCGAAGGCGCCCGAGTCGGGTTAATCGGCGTAGGTAATATGGGGGAGGCGTTGCTAGTCGCCCTGCTAAAAGCTGGAGTGCCAGGTCAGAATATTTCCTTTGCAGTGCGCCGAGCAGAACGAAGCGCTGAATTATCTGATCTTTATGGGATCACTGCTGCCACCGTTGAGCAGATGGCGAGTGCCTGCGATGTAATGATGATCATTGTGAAACCTTATGATTTAGAGGGAATCATGGAGAAGGTAGCGCCAACTCTAAATCCTGATGCATTGGTGATCTCCTTTTTGGCCGGAAAAAAGATTGCAACCTTGGAGACTGGTTTGGGCAATTCCAGTGTGGTCCGAATAATGCCAAATACCCCCACACTGCTAGGTGCAGGAATGTCTATTGTCTCTTATAGCGCTGGCGTGCGAGCAGATCAAAAAGCTTTCGTTAGTACTTTCTTGGAGGCTGCTGGAAAAAGCATTGAAGTGGATGAACCGCTGCAAGATGCGGCAGCAGCTACGAGTGGATCGGGTCCCGCTTATTTTTTTGCCTTTGTAGAAGCTATGGTTGCTGGGGCAATTGATTTGGGAATTGATGCTCAAACTGCCAACGCGTTAGTTGTTCAAACCATAGTTGGCGCAGCGAAGATGCTCGACGAAACTGGAAAGAGCGCCTCCACTTTGCGCGAAAATGTAACAAGCCCCAAGGGGATGACATATGAGGGACTTAAGGTTTTTAGCGAAGGTGACCTGCAAGGATTGGTGACTCGCGCCATGTCCGCGGCAACGGCTAAATCCAGGTTGATGGCGTGAAATCTAGATTAGTCGTCTGTTTGGCGCTAGCCCTCGCAACAATTTCTCCGGCACAGGCTGCAACACGGTTGCCAGTGTTACCCCTCGCGATTGCGCCACTTAACCCCATCTTTTCAGTTAATTTCACGGGAGGGGATCAGGTTTTGCAACTCCTGACCTCGCCTGCCAGCATCTTCTTAATTGGAACGATTGAGAGCTCCTCTTCCCAGCTTGTTTCGGCAACGGCGCTCGGTGGCAGCGATGGTTTTGTCGCGGCGCTAAATACACATGGCACCAAACTTTGGGACCTGCGCCTAGGCTCTTCGGGAGATGATGTTGCGACCTCCGGATACGTGGATAGCGCTGGAAACATTTGGGTGACGGGCGCAATTGCTACCTCAACAAATGGATCAACGCCGGCGCTAGGCCTCAATCGCTTGGTGGTTTGGGAGGTGAGTGCCACGGGAACCCTCGTGAATACCTTCACCAAGGATCTTGTCAACGTAGAGATCCCCACCTCAATTGGACTCAATGGAGCCAATTTCATTATTCAGGGTATTTCGAGTTTAGCGGGCCAGCCAACTTTTACTCTCTCGCTTACGCCTCTCGGTGAATTCGGATCGGTAAAAACTAGCTCATTAACCCCAGCCAAAAGCCCGCTTGTTTATACGACGATCAGCTCTGCTTACAGGTGGCAAAGTTATGTGACTAATAAACCAATAAAAGGTGTAATCGGAATTCCCCTCCACCGATCTACAACTGTGCTGCTTAAAAGTTCATTGAAAAGCCAG
>JAYVUF010000083.1:0-11861 GCA_043788135.1 Actinomycetes bacterium | reverse complement strand
CTGTGCTCCGTACGTAAGGCGTAATCGATCTCCATCGATCAGCGTTTGCACAGAACGGATATCTGTAAACGGAGGGAAGATCGCTATATCTGCGGCATCAAAATCCTTATCATCGAGTGAGTAGGAGAGCTTCTGGGTGACCGCAATAGCTTCAAGGTGATTAAGGTTCATCTTCCAGTTGCCAGCGATTAATGGTTTACGCATTATCTAATACCTCAATCCCAGGTAATTGTTTACCTTCTAGGTACTCAAGGGAGGCACCTCCGCCTGTTGAGATATATCCAAATTGATCATCTTTAAAACCCAACGCGCGAACCGCCGCGGCTGAGTCTCCACCTCCTACAACCGAAATACCTTTAACCTGTGTCAGGCTCTGGGCAACCACCTTTGTACCGGCTGCGAAATTAGCGAATTCAAAGACTCCCATCGGGCCATTCCAGAAGACGGTATGGCACTTTTCAATTGCCCGAGAGAACGCGGCTGCGCTTACGGGTCCAATGTCTAGTCCCATTTGATCCGCAGGAATATTTTCTGCTGAGACAAGTGTCGGTGTGGCATCGGGCGAGAAGGAAGGTGCGACGACGATATCGGTTGGAAGGAGAAGTTCGACCCCAAGATTTTTTGCTTCTTGTAATAACCCCTTTACCTCTTCAAGCAAATCAATTTCTACGAGAGATTTACCAATTTCGTGGCCTTGCGCCGCGAGAAAGGTGAAAAGCATTCCTCCCCCGATGGCTAGAACATTCACCTTGCCGAGTAAATTTTTGATTACCCCAATCTTGTCTGAGACTTTGGCTCCACCCAGTATCACCCCATAAGGTCGATCAGGGTTTTCGGTTAACTTCTTGAGAATCTCAATCTCCGCTGCAACTAAGAAACCGGCAGCGCTAGGAAGTATCTTTGCGACGTCATACACCGAAGCGTGCTTACGATGGAGCGCGCCAAAGCCGTCGCTGACAAAAAGATCCATTCCGGAGGCAAGTTGTACGGCTAAGGCTTTACGTTCATTCTCATTTTTAGAGGTTTCTGTTAATTCATAGCGAACATTTTCGAGCAAGAGAATATGACCTGGTTCTAGCGCAGCCTTCTTAGCATCGACTTCCTCTCCAACTATTGCGGTTGAGAAATCGACTACCTCTCCCAATAATTCACTGAGCCGAATAGCCACCGGAGCGAGTGTGAAGTCCGGATTTCTTTCACCGTTGGGACGCCCTAAGTGAGCAGTGATAACAACGCTAGCTCCATTGCCAATTAAATACTTAATAGTTGGTAAAGATGCTTTGATGCGTCCGTCATCGCGGATCACACCTTCTTTAATAGGAACATTCAGGTCACACCGCAGTAAAACCTTCTTGTTCGCTACATCTAATGATGAAAGCGAAGTGAAACTCATTAGAGAGATTTACCTACAAGGGTCACTAGGTCAACGAGGCGATTGGAGTAACCCCATTCATTGTCGTACCATCCCAGAACCTTTGCGGTTGTACCCAAAACTTTAGTTAATCCTGCATCAAAGATGCATGAACTGGGATCTGTGACAATGTCGGCAGAGACGATCGGATCTTCTGTGTACTGCAAAATACCCTTAAGCGGGCCTTCTGCTGCCTTCTTCATCGCGGCATTAATCTCAGCGGCAGTAGTCTCACGCGCAAGTTCAACAGTGAGATCAGTTGCAGATCCAGTTGGTACTGGTACGCGCAGCGCATATCCATCCAACTTGCCCTTAAGACTTGGCAAAACCAAACTGATTGCCTTGGCGGCACCTGTCGAGGTAGGAATAATCGAGAGCGCACCAGCGCGAGCGCGGCGAAGGTCCTTGTGGGGTTGGTCGTGCAACGGTTGGTCATTTGTATAGGCGTGGACGGTTGTCATGAGTCCGCGGACAATCCCAAACTGCTCATCCAAAACCTTAGCCATTGGGGCAAGGCAGTTAGTAGTGCAAGAGGCGTTAGAGATAATATGGTGATTTGCGGGATCGTATTTCTCCTCATTTGCTCCAATTACGATGGTGATATCTTCATCAGTGGCTGGAGCGGAGATAATTACTTTCTTGGCGCCAGCGGTCAGGTGCTTCCTAGCGTCCTGCGCTTTGGTGAAAAATCCAGTCGATTCAATGACTACATCTGCTTTAAGCGCGGCCCACGGCAAGTTTGCAGGATCCCGTTCAGCGAAGACTTTAATAACCTTCCCGCCAACGGTGATCGAATCCTCTGAGTACGTGACCGGAAGCCCCAGTCGACCTAAGATCGAGTCATACTTCAAGAGGTGGGCCAAGGTGTGATTGTCGGTGAGATCGTTAATCCCTACGATTTCGAACTCTGCTCCCGAGAGAAGGGCTGCTCTGAAGAAATTACGTCCAATTCGACCAAATCCATTAATTCCTACACGAATCACTTTATTCCTGCCTTCTAGAAAAATTTAGGTCACGCTTCAAACTCGCTTATTTTCACATCATTGTGATGAGAAAATCCTATCAGCCTGACTATTCACTCAATAAATCTTGGCTGAGCCCTGCTTCGGTATCGGCAATCCCTAAATCATGGGCGCGCTTATCTGCCATCGCCAAAAGTCGCCTGATCCGACCCGCAATCGCATCCTTCGTCATGGGAGGCGTCGCTAGCGAACCCAGCTCTTCTAGGCTCGCTTGGCCATAATTGATGCGTAATTCACCGGCCTCTTTCAAGTGGTTAGGAATTTCACCATCTAAAATTTCCAGAGCTCTAGAGACTCGAGCTGCTGCTGCCACGGCCGCGCGTGCGGATCTTCTCAAGTTGGCATCATCAAAATTAGCCAGACGATTAGCGGTAGCCCTCACCTCTCGACGCATTCTTCGCTCTTCCCACGCGAGAACGCTCTCGTGGGCCCCCAACCTAGTTAATAAAGCCCCAATCGCATCGCCATCTCGAATCACCACTCGATCAACGTTTCTAACCTCTCGGGCTTTAGCCGTGATCGAAAGACGCCGGGCGGCACCAACTAGGGCGAGCGCGGCTTCAGGTCCAGGGCAGGTGATCTCTAAAGCAGAAGATCTGCCAGGTTCCGTGAGCGAACCATGAGCAAGAAAGGCTCCTCGCCACGCCGCTTCGGCGTCACAAACTCCGGCAGATACAACCTGCGGCGGTAGCCCTCGAATTGGTCTGGCATTTGCGTCAACCAATCCAGTCTGACGAGCTAACGCATCACCATCGGAAACCACACGAACTACATATCGACTTCCCTTACGCAGCCCACTTGGGGAGAGAACTGAAAGTTCGCTCTCGTGACCATACATCTCGGCAATATCTTTACGAAGTCTGCGAGCGGACTGAGCGGTATCTAACTCAACTTCGATAACAATTTTTCCGGAGGCAATATGTAAACCACCGGCGAATCGCAGGAGCGCAGATACTTCAGATTTGCGGCAGCAAGGTTTGGAGATGTTGAGGCGACTTAACTCATCTTTAACTGATGCTGTCATTGCCATGCGGCTATCTAAGCAGGGTTCGCTCCATAATGTGTGCGAATGCCGAGCGAAGTTTTTTAACATCGTGCTGATAACTTCCCGGCGATTGAGATAAAGGCGCCACTACTAGCTCTCCCCCCAAACCCTCAACCAACTCTTTAAGTTTGGAGTTACCCTCGATTGCGGATGGATCCACGATTGCGTAATCGATTCGAAGGTGCGGGGTATGGAGAAGTATGAAATCGAGGTGATCGGCAGCAGAAGAACCCGCAAACTCATTGCTTGATTCTGGTTCTGGAAGGTTTAAAACCATAATTCTCCGCGCGGGAGATTTCACCACGGCTTCGGCCAATTCCGGAAGAAGTAAATGTGGCATCACGCTAGAAAACCAAGAGCCGGGACCAATAGTGATCCAATCGGCTTTTTGCAACGCAGTCAGAACCTGCGGCGTAGTTCTAGGGGTTTGCGGGATCAGGCGTAAGGACTCAATTCGACCTTTTGTTGTGGCGACCTGCACTTGACCGCGCACAATTTTGTGACCATCGGCAGTGTGAAATGTCCCTTCAATGTCTAAGGGATCAAGGGACATGGGCAGAACTTCCCCGATGATACGAAGCAAATTTCCTACTTGACGGATACCTCTGACGGTATCGCCATCCAAATCCCACAAAGCCATCAACAATAAATTCCCTAATGCATGTCCGCGCAGTTCACTCTCTCCTTTGAAGCGATATTGCATCACTTCAGCCCAGCCTCTCCCCCATTCATCATCGCTACAAAGGGCAGCCAAAGCCATTCGCAGATCTCCAGGAGGTAGCGATCCAAAGTCCGATCGGAGTCGGCCGCTCGAACCCCCGTTATCGGCCACGGTAACTACCGCCGTGATATGGCAGGTAATTGCGCGCATGGCTTTGAGGGTTGCTGCAAGTCCATGTCCGCCCCCTAACGAGACGACTTTCTGAGAATTCATCGCGTTATAATTCACGTCCTAGATCACGATGAATCGGCGTAGCTTCAATTCTTTTAACTCCGATAGCTCCTCTGGCGTTGAACCGTTTCGCCAACTCTTGCGCTATAGCAACGCTGCGATGCTTTCCACCCGTGCAACCAATAGCCAAGGTGAGATATTTCCTTCCCTCTTGAAAGAAACCAGCTGCCATAGTTTCAAAGAGAGATTGATATTTGCTTAAAAATTCCTGAACGTTCTCAGTGCCCAAGACTCGTTCTGATACTGCTACATCTAAACCAGTAAGGGGGCGAAGTTCTGGGTCCCAGTGAGGATTTGCAATAAAGCGGCAATCCATTACTAAATCCGCATCGATCGGAATTCCATATTTATAACCAAAAGAGAGAATGTTGACGCGCAGATCTGCGGTTCCAGAATTAGCAAATCGTTCCGCAATCTTCTGTTCTAGTTGATGAATATTAAGTGCAGAAGAATCAATGAGCACATCTGCTAGCGATCGCACCTCCTGAAGTCGATCTCGCTCTTTTGATATTCCATCAACTATGCGATCACTTCCTTGAAGCGGATGCGGCCTACGGGTAGATTCAAAGCGGCGAACGAGAACTTCATCGCTAGCATCGACAAAGAGAACTTGGCGTTCTACGCCTTGCTCTGCGATCTCCTTCAAGGCGCTACTCAAATTTCCAAAGAATTCACGTCCGCGCACATCGATGACAACAGCAATCCTGGAGGTCGTGTTCGCAGCCAACTGACAAAGATTCGCGAGCAAGACAGGAGGAAGATTGTCAACGACATACCAACCTAAGTCTTCTAGTGCGTGCGCGACAGTGGACCGACCCGCTCCGCTCATGCCCGTTATGACGACCACTTTCCCGCTCATGACATGGAGTCTATCCGCGGATTTCCCCTGTTCCCATATCTATATGTGGTTGCTCTGCACGCTCTGCGTGAAGTGAGCTCGATATGATGAAGGCGATCTTTTCTCCAATACCGGGCACAGCTGCAATATCTGCCACGCTCGCTTTTTTGATGGCACTGACAGAACCAAAGCTCGAAAGCAAGGCTCGCCTGCGCACCTCTCCTAGCAGAGGGATCTCATCAAGGAGTGATTCCAACATAACTCCTGAACGTTTAGAGCGATGGAAATTTATGGCGAAACGATGGGCTTCATCTCGAACTCTTTGCAAAAGATAGAGCCCTTCGCTGTGACGAGGTAAAATTATGGGATCAGAGTTATCTGCTTGCCAGACCTCTTCTAACCTTTTGGCCAATCCCACCAGAGGGATGTGCTGTAAATCTAGAGACAAGAGCGCTTGATAAGCCGCATTTACCTGAGGCGCCCCACCATCCACCACGATTAACTGAGGTGGGTAGGCAAATTTGGGGCGTGCCCCACCTTGCATTTTAATCTCATCGATATCGATATCCCGCTCTGCCAAATATCGCTTGAGTCTACGAGTTAGGACATGGTTCATTGCCCGGGTATCGTCAAATCCCGCATCATCGTCAATGGCAAATCGACGGTAATCAGATTTCTTAGGTTGGCCATCTTCAAAGACCACCATGGAAGCCACCATATGCTTCCCTTGGATATTTGAGATGTCAAAGCATTCGATGCGCAATGGTAATTCTGGTAGATCCAGAGCTTCTTGAATCTCCACCAACGCTCTGCCTGTAACCGCCACATCATTTCTTCGTTTTGACAAGTATTGAATCACAGCTTGGTGAGCATTTCGTCCCACCGTTTGCATCATTTCATATTTATCACCGCGTAGTGGCACGCCGATTGAGACCTTGTTTCCGGCGAGATCGCTCAACCAAAGTCGCAAGGATTCAACATCAGTAGCAGGTCGATCAATCAAAATTTCTGCTGGCACCTTACTCTCCGAATAAATCTTGGCTATAGCGGCGGTAATGACATCCTCTCCCTCCAGCACATCTGAGAGATCGATAATCCAGGCACGGGAAGCAATGATTCGACCTGCTCGAATTGAAAAAAGAGAAGCCGCGGCATGAGTCACCTCTTCATGAATTGCAATTAGATCTGCGGAAAAATTATTATTGAGCGAGGTCTCGGAGAGTTCTGTCGTCTTTTCGAGCGCTACTAACTGATCGCGGAGTTTGGCAGCCAATTCAAACTCCTCGTGTAATGAGGCGCGCTCCATATCTATTTGGAGCGACTCTGCGATATCAGTTGGATTTCTATCAAGATAGGAGATCAAATTTTTCGCAAGCACTGTGTGATCCTCCTTTGAGATCCAACCCACACAGGGCGCTGAACATTTACCGATATCACCTAAAAGGCACTGGCGCTGTGTTGCAACCGCTCTATTGAAATTTGGCTGGGTACAGGCGCGAACGGGAAATATCCTTTGAAGTACTTCGACGGTACCTCGGAGTGCCCAAGTATTGGTAAAGGGGCCGAAATAACGATTTCCTTTTACATGTTTCTGCCTTGAGACAAAGAGCCTGGGATACTGCTCCGATAGAGAAACGGCTAAATAGGGATAAGTCTTGTCATCTTTAAACTGCACATTGAACTGGGGATTGAAAGATTTAATCCAGGTAAATTCCAGCGCCAGCGCCTCGATCTCGCTACCTACTATCGTCCAATCTACTCGAACAGCAGTATGGACCATCCGATAGGTCTTCGTTGCGAGATTGGAGCCAAAGTAAGAATTGAGACGATTTTTCAAATTCTTCGCTTTACCTACATAAATAACCCGATCATTCGCATCATAAAAGCGATAAACACCAGGGTCAGTAGGGATGTTACTCGGACGATAATCAGCTGGGTTAGCCACAGTTAGTGGAGTACTTCCGCCAAGAATTTTCCAGTATAACTCGCAGGATTTTTAGCAACCTGCTCTGGGGTCCCTTCGGCTACCACCATACCCCCACCGGCCCCACCCTCAGGTCCCAAATCAATCACCCAGTCCGCTGATTTAATGACATCTAAATTGTGTTCGATTACTACCACAGTATTTCCGGAGTCTACGAGTCGATTAAGGACCAAGAGAAGTTTTCGCACATCTTCAAAGTGCAACCCCGTAGTCGGTTCATCGAGAACATAAATAGTCCGTCCAGTGGAGCGGCGCTGTAACTCGGTTGACAATTTAACCCGTTGCGCTTCGCCTCCCGAGAGGGTCGGAGCAGATTGACCGAGTCGAACGTAGCCAAGGCCAACCTCTTTGAGAGTTTTGAGATAGCGAGATATTGCGGGTACAGATTCGAAGAAATTAGCCGCCTCCTCAATCGGCATATCGAGAACTTGCGCGATCGTCTTACCCTTGAAGTGAACCTCTAAAGTTTCGCGGTTATAACGGGCTCCTTGACAAACCTCGCACGGTACATAAACGTCGGGTAGAAAGTTCATCTCAATCGTAATAGTTCCATCGCCAGCGCAATTCTCACAACGTCCACCTTTGACATTAAATGAGAAACGACCTTGTAGATAACCTCGTACCTTAGCTTCGGTCGTCTCTGCGAAGAGGGCTCGTATCTTGTCAAAGACTCCCGTGTATGTCGCGGGATTAGAACGGGGAGTGCGACCAATAGGAGATTGATCGACATGCACGACTTTATCGAGCTGCTCAATTCCGGTGATAGTTCGATGGCGACCAGGAACAATTCGCGCCCCATTGAGTTTATTTGCCAGCACGGAATAAAGCACGTCGTTGACCAAGGTCGATTTACCCGATCCACTCACTCCAGTTACAGCGATAAAAAGTCCCAAAGGAAAGGCCACGCTTATCTCCTTGAGATTATTCTCCTTCGCTTCTTTAACAATTAACTCTTTTTTAGCTTCCCCCACTCTGCGCTCTGCAGGAATAGGAATAAATCTGCGACCAGCTAAATAATCCCCAGTAATAGATTCAGGTGCGCTAATGAGTGCTTGATAATCGCCAGAGGAGACAACTTTGCCTCCAAGTTCTCCTGCCCCGGGACCAATATCAACGATCCAATCAGCGATGCGGATAGTGTCCTCGTCATGCTCCACCACTATGAGGGTATTTCCAAGATCACGAAGGTGCGTAAGTGTCTCTATGAGGCGGCGATTGTCCCGTTGATGTAGCCCAATGCTCGGCTCATCTAATACATAGAGAACGCCAGTTAGTCCAGAACCAATCTGGGTGGCTAATCGGATCCGCTGTGCCTCTCCCCCAGAGAGTGTGGCCGCTGGCCGCTCAAGCGAGAGGTAATCCAAACCGACATCGAGTAAGAAGCCGAGCCGGGCATGAACCTCTTTGAGTACTCGATCTGCAATCTTCTTCTCGCGAGCGTTGAGTGATATTTTCTTTAGAAAGGTTGCACAATCTGCAATTGATAGTTCGCAGATCTCCCAAATGTTCTTGCCTCCTAAGGTAACAGCAAGAACTTCCGGTTTTAACCTGGCACCTTTACAGACCGGACAAGGCGTTTCACGCATATATGCTTCATATTTCTCACGGCTGTAATCAGAATCGGTCTCAGAATGTTTGCGTTCAATAAATCCCAAAACTCCTTCAAAACCCGTTGAGTAATTTCTCACGCGGCCATATCTATTTTTATATTTAACGTGAACTTCATATTCTGATCCGTAAAGAACGGCCTGTTTGGCTTTCACCGTAAGTTTGCTCCAGGGTTTATCCATTGAGAACGCTAGTTCATCCGCGAGACCCTGAAGTAACCGCATGAAATATTCCGATGAATGTCCGCCCGCCCAGGGAGCAATTGCGCCCTCGTTAAGCGAAAGAGAATCATCAGGAACGACTAGTTCTTGATCAACTTCCAGTCGGGTACCTATCCCAGTGCATTCCAGACAGGCACCAAATGGCGAGTTAAATGAGAACGATCGAGGTTCCATCTCTTCGAATGAGAGTCCACAATCGTGACAAGCCATATGTTCACTGAAGGTTCGTTCCTTTTCCGGATCTGAACCTTGCGCATCCACAAAATCCAGCACAACTAACCCGCTTGCTAACTTAAGCGCGGTCTCAATGGAATCTGTAATTCGGGATTTAGATTCTTTCTTAACCACCAATCGATCAACAACTACTTCAATCGTATGCTTCTCTTGCTTCTTCAACTTAGGAACTTCAGTCAGAGCATGGACTTGTCCATCCACTCTGACTCGTGAGAAACCTTTAACAGTGAAATCTACAAATAAATCTACAAACTCGCCTTTGCGTTCTCTGATGACCGGAGCGAGCACCTGGAACTTAGTCCCCTCCTCCAAACCTAAAATCTGATCAACGATATTCTGAGGAGTCTGACGTGAAATTGATTTACCGCAATTGGGACAATGCGGGCGGCCAGCTCTGGCAAATAAAAGTCTGAGATAGTCATAAACCTCAGTGATGGTACCTACCGTTGAACGCGGGTTGCGGTTGGTAGATTTTTGATCAATGGAAACCGCCGGTGAGAGTCCCTCGATAAAGTCCACATCTGGTTTATCCATCTGACCGAGGAATTGGCGCGCATAAGCCGAAAGTGACTCCACATATCTGCGCTGTCCTTCGGCAAAGATAGTGTCAAACGCGAGCGAGGATTTTCCTGAACCCGATAAACCGGTAAATACGATCAGAGCATTCCGAGGTAGATCCAGTGAAATATCTTTAAGGTTATGTTCGCGCGCTCCACGAATGATGAGGCGATCGGTTGTCATATTCCTGCCTCCTCCATTCCTCTTAGCTCGCGCTTAAGATCTCGCAATTCATCTCGCAATCTAGCTGCCAATTCAAATTGTAATTCGGCGGCCGCTGACTTCATCTGATCAGTGAGGGATTCTATGAGAGCGAGGAGCTCTTGTCTTGGCAAAGAGGTTCCAGATAGCCGTTCATGTTTTATGGCCGGAGTTTGATTGGCCTTTTTCTTGGAGCCTTGAGTTAAACTTCGACTGTCTTCTACCTCTTTTGTAATGAGATCGGTGATATCGGCGATCTTTTTCCGCAAAGGAGTTGGATCTATTCCATGATCAAGATTATAAGCAACCTGCTTGGCGCGCCTTCTATTTGTCTCATCAATCGCTTGCGCCATGGCGGGCGTGATGCTATCGGCATACATGTGAACTTCCCCAGAAACATTTCGAGCTGCTCTACCAATAGTTTGAATCAACGATGTAGCAGATCGTAAGAATCCTTGCTTATCCGCGTCAAGTATTGCCACCAAGGAAACTTCAGGAAGATCCAACCCTTCGCGCAGGAGATTGATTCCAATCAATACATCGTATGCACCGGACCTAAGTTCACGCAGGAGTTCAACCCGGCGCAAAGTATCTACCTCTGAATGTAAATAGCGAACTCGTATTCCAAGTTCGAGTAGATAATCCGTTAAATCCTCCGACATCTTCTTAGTCAAGGTGGTCACCAAAACGCGTTCATTTCGCTCCGCTCGCAAGCGAATCTCAGTGACCAAATCATCTATCTGCCCTTTGATTGGTTTGAGAATAATGGCTGGATCGATCAGGCCAGTTGGGCGGATAACCTGTTCAACCACGCTCCCCTCCACCTTTGCCAATTCATACTTACCAGGAGTTGCAGAAAGATAAAGAGTTTGACCTTTACGGGTAAGAAATTCATCAAAGCGAAGTGGGCGGTTATCCAGAGCGCTGGGGAGTCTAAATCCATGCTCGACTAGGGTTCGCTTCCGCGAAGCATCACCTTCATGCATCGCCCCGATCTGAGGCACAGTTACATGGGATTCATCAATCACCACCAGAAAATCTTCTGGAAAATAGTCAAGCAAACAGTTGGGAGGAGAACCCACGTCACGTCCGTCAATATGGCGAGAATAATTTTCGATCCCATTACAAAACCCCAACTGTTGCATCATCTCCAGATCAAAAGTAGTTCGCATCCGAAGGCGTTGCGCCTCCAACAGTTTCCCGGCCTTCTCAAATTTGAGAACCGCCGCTTCCATCTCTTCACTGATTTGAGCTATCGCGCGCTTCATGGTCTCATCTCCAGCGGAGTAGTGCGAGGCAGGAAAAATGTACATCTCTGATTCATCATTGAAGATCTCGCCCGTAAGGGGATGCAAAGTCATAATCTTTTCGATTTCATCGCCAAACATCTCAATGCGAATCGCGTGTTCTTCATACATAGGAATGATTTCAATTGTGTCACCTCGCACCCTGAAGGTACCGCGCTCAAAAGCCATATCATTGCGCTTGTATTGAATATCAACGAAACGACGTAATAGTTGATTGCGTTCTATAGATTCACCGACTCGCAAGCGAACCATTCGATCGACATATTCCTGAGGAGTTCCAAGCCCATAAATACAAGAAACAGTTGCAACTACAACAACATCACGGCGAGTTAAGAGCGAGTTGGTCGCGGAGTGGCGCAAGCGCTCTACCTCTTGGTTTACTGAAGAATCCTTCTCAATAAAGGTATCTGACTGTGGTACGTAGGCTTCTGGTTGATAATAGTCGTAATAGGAAACAAAATACTCAACAGCATTGTTAGG
>JAYVUF010000082.1:0-2611 GCA_043788135.1 Actinomycetes bacterium | reverse complement strand
GACCTCAACCTCTCCTTACTCTGGGATCAAAGTACACGTAACGACATCAGTGGAAACATTTTTTCTAACCTGAATAGCATGGGTTTTCATAGGCTAGGTCCCCTGACTCATGAGACAGAGATACAAACCTATTGGAAAATAAATTCAGGACCCTTTCAATTGGATCACCTATTTTCCGACAGCATTACCGTTAAGAAGTTTGGATCTTTCGCATCTCACCCAGAACTCGTCACCTCACGAAAATTAAGTGACCATTCCCCCGTAGTTGTTGAATTTCATTGAGATTGAATCCTTGTTGGCCAATGGTGCAGATTCCAAATCCCCGCACCCCAACGCTCCGAAGTTGCGCCTCCTTGAAATAGATCGGGAGCAATATGAGAATGAGGGGTAATCGGACTTCCAATGTCGATCCCATGGAAAGTGTGGGCTTTATTTTTGGCTTCCACGTGTCACCTGAAATCAGGAACAACCAGAGGTATTTCCACAACCTTCGCAAACAAAATATGAACCAGCCATACGCGTCTTGACTCCGCAGGTCATGCAGAGAGGTGCATCGGATGATTGGCCACTCATCCTCTCAAAGAGTTCCATAAAAGAACCGACCCCCTCGAGAGAAATTCCCACTGACTTACCTACAACCGCAGGCGTTGCCACAGGAGCAGCCGCCGCTTTTGGGAGTGAGGCCTCATCTTGGGTGTATTCACCAGACCCCAAAGCGCGAGCACGCTATGGTGCGGCGTAAAGACCCAACCAATGTGACCCGTCTACATGATCACTAAACTTGAAAAGAGGTACCGATTCGCAGGAGGTTTACGTACAACGCCCTACCTCCACAAGCCAAGAAATCATCGACGGTTAATCTATTTGCAGGAATTATTTAAGTAATAGATCTAGTCCACGAGATTTAAACGGGTGTAACTCAAGATCATTAGCCCAGGTTGCGCCTCAATGATTTGAGTGTTCGCCTCACTTCTGTACTTTGCATCCCCTTTAGGTTAAACGGTGGGTCGAGTCTCTCCAAGACTGCCTTCTCGACTTTCCCGAGCGAGTCAGCATCGAGAGATGGGACCGCAATTACACGAAGGTGTGATTGCATCCATAGGGTTATGTCTGATTCTGCTACTGAATTTCCACCTCTAGCATTCGCAAGCACTGCCCCTATAGTTTTTCGAAATGTAGATAATTCACGATTATTGCCAAGGTGCATAGTTGCGATTCTCATCCATAAAGTATTCGAAGATTTCTTTCCGCTGGGCCAACGAGTAGCTCCTGCTAAACCTGCATAAATCATTCCAGGATTGATTGGTGAGCCAAGTCCTCCAGTCAACTCTGAGGCACCTTCGGTATCTACCCACCAGCTATATAAGCCAGGAACTTTAAGCTCGTCTTTACTAGCAGAAAGAAATTCTTTCGGTGTAAGGGCTGCATAATAATTGGACAGCGATACCACTAAAAATTCAGTGTCAAGGTTGGCATCTTTATTAATCATGTTGCACTTCCTGCTTTTCGCGAGCCCCGCTCGCATACCACTGGAGGATTTGTCCGAAAGTTTTGCCGCCCCACGCGGCGACTACAACTGCGCCCCGCGATTCCAATCCACCTGTGACGGCTCCCAAATAGCTCTCTCCTGCATGGATTTCAATGACTTTTCCTTTTATGGAATTTTCGATCGCCCCCAGTTGCCTAACAACTCTAGAACCCCACTCTTGCCGATAATTCAATGACTCTCTTGGCAAATACCGTTCGTAAGGTTCAAGTAACTGTTCAGGAGATACCAGTCCGTACTCTGCTGAAAGGATGTACCAAGGAGCGCCAGATCCCTCAGCAAATGCACGTTCTTTTCGGAAAAGGTCAGAGATATATAAGTCTTTTGCCAGCGCCGCTTTATCTCTTTTGGTTTTCACACAAGAGATCAAAATGATGTCGGCTGAAGTGCGACTTCCTCCAGCTTGCGGACTGATAAAAATATTGGGTTCCGTAGGCACATGCTTCTCTTTCGAAGTAGGAATTCCCGAACCACGGCGCATAAAGGTCACCTTTGAACCCATTACCAAGTTTTCTATTTCAAAGCCTGCCGATCTCCAGGCGAGTACATGTGTTCTTTCCCCGCTCCACCACTCCCTATAAGCTGCAGCTGAAGCTGGCAGCCCCCCAACAATTTGATTTAACTCGGGCCAAGTTAATGTAACCGAATCTGAGAAGCGTCCAAGATATGAAGTCAGTGGCGAGTATTTAGACATAGCCAAATGATCTACGAAAAATTTGATAAATAATAGGTAAAAGAGTGTTTATATTTTCTACGCACAACAAAAACCCCCGATCATTGAATCGAGGGCTTTCTAATTACTACTTAATCTGTTTTACCTGTCCAGTGGCGGATCAAGAACACCCTGAAGTATTACCACAACCTTCGCAGACGAAGCATGATCCAGCCATCCGCATCTTGACTCCGCAGGTCATGCAGAGAGGTGCATCTGAGGATTGTCCACTCATCTTCTCGTAGAGCTCCATAGAGGAGCCAACTCCAGCTAGAAAATTATCAACTGGCTTGGCCTCAATCTTGACTACGGCAACTACTGGCTTATTTACAACCGCAGGCGCTGCCGCAGGA
>JAYVUF010000081.1:0-2207 GCA_043788135.1 Actinomycetes bacterium | reverse complement strand
CGCGAGTAGTAAAAGCTTGAATAGCGCCTGAAATTGTAAAACCGATTACTAGCGCCCAAAAGGTGTCGAAGAACATCCACCAACTATCTTTGAGTCCGGTGCCGATGCTTGACATACCCTAAGTATCTCATCGAAATCACATAATTCTGACCCCCGCTTGATACTGCAGACTTCACAATTAGCTGGCGTCTGGTTCGAAGCTCCGCTATGCCAAGAATGATTGATGATCTATCTAATTTCCTTCCGCTCTCGTATTCAATGTATGCGCTTATAAAGGCTTTGACTGGTCAAGGATCGTTCGTGGGTGATTCGTTTCTTATCTTGGGATTTATGGCTGTGATTTTGATCGCAGGATCTTTCACTCTCAAGAGGTATGATGAATAAGAGTTAACCAGGATGATTGGAACTATGAGCTATTTGGGTGAGTTACTTCCGAGCGTTAATGATTATGCCAACTTCAAGGAGGTCTGGCGCCACGATGTGATCGCAGGAATCACAGTGGGAATAGTTGCCTTGCCACTTGCTCTGGCCTTTGGAATTACTACTGGTGTTGGAGCTCGGGCGGGTCTTATCACTGCAATTTATGCCGGAGTTATTGCGGCAATTTTTGGTGGATCCAACTATCAGGTGAGTGGTCCAACTGGAGCCATGACGGTTGTACTAGTACCTATTGTGATGAAATACGGTCCAACTTCACTTGTTCCACTCGGATTGGCTGCGGGGGCCATTGTGGTCGTTATGGGCCTTACTCATTGTGGTGGACTGATTAAACGAGTTCCGTGGCCCGTGATGGAGGGCTTCACTTTAGGAATTGCAATTGTGATTGCGATGCAGCAATTACCGTCCGTCCTTGGTTCTAAGACGGTTGCGGGATCGAATACTTTGATTACGGCTTGGAGAACGGTGCGTCATGCTGTTTCTATTGGCACTCACTGGAGTTCTTTGACGGTAATGGTCTTTACATTAGCGATTAAATTTATCTATCCTAAAATTTCCAAACTCCTAAAAATCAAAATTCACATTCCGGCAAGTTTTGTATCGATAATTGCTGCCTCGATGGTGGTTGCCGTCATTGGAATAAAGACTCCTCTCATTGGCAATCTTCCGCGTTCCCTTTTTGCGCATACCTCCCTGACTGCGAGTCATATTGAACTTTCTGCTTTATTTATTGGTTCTCTAGAAATAGCGCTACTTGCCGCAATTGAGTCGTTGCTTTCAGCTCGAGTCGCAGATCAAATGGTTCACATTCATGATTCAACTTACACTTATAAACCCAATCGCGAACTGGTAGGGCAAGGGCTTGCAACCATGGTCTCCTCGATACTTGGTGGAATGCCTGCTTCCGGAGCGATCGCGAGAACATCGGTGAACATCAGATCTAAAGCTGCAAGTCGAATTTCTTCCATTACGCATGCAGGTTTTCTCGTCCTTGTCGTTCTCGTCCTTGGACCTGTGATTTCTCATATTCCCACGGGAGCACTCGGCGCAGTCTTGATTGGAACGTCATATCGAATAGCGAGCCCAGCGAACCTAAAGGAATTGTTGAGAACGACTCGAATGGATGCTGCAACACTGCTTATAACTGCAATATTGGTGGTCATAATTGGCTTGATTTGGGCGATTGCCCTGTGCACAGCAGGATATTTCATGGCCATTTTTTTGCAGAATAAATTGCGAGCGAAAAAAGCCTTAATTAAGAAAATGTGAAGATCGTGTTGGCGGGGGCCATGGTGAGAGGAGGTGAAATAGCGGAGAATTTTTGGAGAATTTCAAGGCCACTCGGAATACGCTCTCCAGAAACCGGCAACTCACGGTACATCCCTCTTGGCGCTTGGCGAAAATCAAAAAGAAAGAGGTTTTGCGAAATCTATAAAAGCTAGCCAGGATATGAAATTACCTTCAAAAATAGCGATTTTGCAGTTTGGTTTTTCAGTTCACCTGAACTGCCCTCCGCTGAAGCTAAATTTATTATCTAGTTTCAGCGCGGATTTTGAACGTAATCCACCAAAGCGTTTCGTTCCGAGTCAATCTCACTTACGTGCGACTTAACAACATCGCCAATTGACATTATCGAAATCAGTTCGCCTGCATCATTAACTACCGGGATATGGCGAATTCGCTTTTCTGTCATCAAGGTCATTAGGTCAGCTACAGTGGAATGTGGGGTACAAGTTGTGACTTTTACCGTCATGATGTCTCGAACGTGT